>NZ_JARWRU010000555.1 GCF_029867845.1 Nocardia farcinica
CGCGTGGGCGGCCCGTTCGCGCCGCATGCGGCCTGGCGCGTCCCGCCGGCTTCGGTCACGACCACCCGACTCCGGCCACGACAGGACCGCACCGGCCTCATCGCGGGCTCGTGATCGGTAGCGGGACGCCGACCGCCGACGAGGCGGCTTCGTCCACCGCCGCGCAGTCGGCGACGAACAGCACCCCGTCGGCGCCGCCGAGGATGTCGCGGTCGAGCGGGAAGTACCCCTTCCTCGGGTCGATGTCGTCGCGTACGTGGCTGTCGGGCAGCGTCTCCGGGGCCGTCAGACCCCAGTCGGGGATGCGTGAGCGCAGGGCGGCCTCGTACGTGCCTCGGCCGGGGTCGCCGAGGCCGATGTCCGCGCTGCGGCCGAGAGCGCCTGCCAGGAAACGGTATTCGCCGGGATGGGCAGCGTCGAAGAGGGCGCCCGCGCTGAACCAGTCGACGGTGACCTCGCCCATCGGCATGGAGCCGGGATTGCGTTGCAGGTGCAGATTGTGGGCGAACACCAGGGTGGCGCCGCGAGCGGATTCGATGCGCCGGATGTCGGCGAGGTTCTCGGCCATGCAGGCATCCCTGGTGGCGCACATGCGGGTGAGGCGTTCGGCTTCGTCGACGCGGCGGGCACAGGCGGCGTGGTAGCGCAGCACGTGCACGGCGGCCAGCAGATGTGTTCGTGCGGTGTGCCATTCGTGCCGGGAACCCGTCGCGAGCAGGTTCGGGGTGGCGAGCTGGAATTCCAGCGTCAGGTCGTCGGCGATGGCGCGAAGACGCTCGGCCTCCGGGGTGCGGCCCGGCGACGCGGCGGGGTCGAGCACCGCCTCGGTGCGGCTCCAGCGCTCGTCAGCGCCGAGGAGAGCGTCGATCTCGGCGTCGAGGTCCGCGGAGGTGGCCGGGTTGGCGCGGTTCAGCTGGGCGCGAGCGGCTTCGAGGTAGCGGCGCGGGCTGGGAGCGCTCATGGTCTCCAGCGGCGCGTCGAAGCCGTGGAAGGCCAGGCGGCGCCGCGGCGGCAACGCCTCGTTGTACTCGCGCATCCAGGTGACCAGGGCGCGGTTGGCGGGATGGGCGCCGAAGCCGTGGGAGAAGCCTTCGCGCAGCACTGTGTCGAGATCGCCCACGCCGCGCCGGACGTAGTCGTCGACCATCAGGGCCGCCACTCGATCGGTCTCGAGGGCGACAGCGGCGAATCCGTGCCCGGCGAGCCGGGCGAACAGGTCGTTGCGGAGCCAGGCGACGGCGGGTTCGGAGTGGGTGGGTTCGCCCAGGGCGAGCACGGTGCAGGAGGGGCTGAGGAAATCGCTGATGTCCCGAGTCATGTGTCTTGATCGTATCTCTGAAAGGACGGTTGAGACTTCGGAGCGAATCCGCCCATGTGACCACGCCACTACCCTCAAACAGGTGAAAACCCTGCGGCCCGCCGATCTGGCACGCGAGCACGGCCTTTCCGCCCAGGCGGTGCGCAATTACGAGCGTCACGGGTTCCTGCCCGCCGCCGAGCGCACACCGACCGGCTACCGGATCTACACCGAGCACCATGCCGCCGCGCTGCGCGCCTATCTCGCATCGGTGGCCGCCTTCGGGCACGCGCGGGCCGGTGCGGTCATGCGCGCGCTGCACAGCGGCGACCTCGACGCCGCGCTGGCCGCCGTCGACGACGGGCACGTCCAGCTGGTGCGCGATCGGGAGACGCTCGGCCAGGTGCGCACGGCGATCGGCCACCTCGCGGACCAGCCGCCGGACGCGGCGGAGGCGGGGTCAGGCAGGACCATCGGCGAACTGGCCCATCTGCTGCGGCTGTCCCCCGCCACGCTGCGCGCCTGGGAACGCGCGGGGGTGCTCTCCCCCGCCCGCGACCGGCGCACCGGCTATCGCGTCTACGGTCCCGCCGACGTCCGCGACGCCCGGCTGGCCCACCTGCTGCGCCGCGGCGGCTATCGGCCCGGCCACATCGCGACCGTGATCCGGCACCTGCGGGAGGCCGGTGGCGGCGACGCCCTGGCCGAGTCGCTGGCACGGTGGCAGGCGCGGCTCACCGACCACGCGCTGGCCATGCTCGACGCCGCCGCGCTGCTCGGAGCCTATGTGCGCATGCTCGACCTGTCGGAGGGGCCGGAAGCTAGACCCGCACCAGGTCGTCGGCGTGGATGACCGGGCGCTGCATGGAGTCGGGCAGTTCGGTGGTCGAGCGGCCGAGCATAGTGGCCAACTCGGTGCTGTCGTACTCGACCACACCGCGCGCGACCAGGCGCAGGTCGGCGGAGAGCAGATCGACCACGTCACCGCCGTAGAACCGGCCGCGCACGCCGATGATGCCCGCGGCGAGCAGGGAGCGGCGCCGGTGCGCCACGGCCTGGATGGCCCCCTCGTCCAGGACGAGCGCGCCTCGGCTGTCGGCGGCATGCCTGACCCAGAACTTGCGGGCCGACAGCCGGGTGGCGCGGGCGGCGAAGGCGGTGCCGACGGTCCCCTCCGACAACGCGACGTCCGCCTGCTCGGCGGCCGCCAGCAGCACCGGCACCCCCGCGTCGGCGGCCAGGCGGGCGGCCGACAGCTTGGAGGCCATGCCGCCGGTGCCGAGCACACCGCCGCTGCCCGCGATCACGCCGTCCAGATCGGCACTGCTGCGGACCTCGGGGATGAAGGTGGCTCCGCCCTTGCGCGGATCGCCGTCGTAGAGCCCCTCAACATCGGACAGCAGCACCAGCGCGTCCGCGCCGACCAGGTGCGCCACCAGCGCCGCGAGCCGATCGTTGTCGCCGAAGCGGATCTCCTCGGTGGCGACGGTGTCGTTCTCGTTCACCACGGCCACCGCGCCGAGCGAACGCAGCCGGTCCAGGGTGCGCTGGGCATTGCGATGGTTCTCCCGGCGCGCGAAATCGTCGGCGCTGAGCAGCACCTGGCCGACGGTGCGTCCGTAGCGGGCGAAGGAGGTGCCCCAGGCGTGGGCCAACGCGAGCTGACCGACACTGGCGGCGGCCTGCTTGGTGGCCAGATCGCGCGGTCGGCGTTTGAGCCCGAGCGGCGCCAGGCCGGCGCCGATCGCGCCGGAGGACACCACCACCACGTCGGAACCGGCGCGCATCCTCGCCTCCACGGCGTCGGCGAGCCGATCCAGCCGCACGGTGTCCAGACCACCCTTGAGGCTGGTCAGCGCCGAGGAGCCGATCTTCACCACCACGCTGCGGGCGGTGGCGATGGCCTGTCTGGCCTCGCTCAGCTCCTGCGTGCCGCCCAGTGCATTCACCTGTGTCACCACACCACTCCTACCGCGAGCCCGCGCGGGCCCGCGCCGGTCGGCGCCGCGCGCGCGGGGGGGGCCTGACAAATGTTATACCGCCCGCCCCCAACCCCCCCCCCGGCCGCCCCGGCCCGGCACAGATTTT
>NZ_JARWRU010000556.1 GCF_029867845.1 Nocardia farcinica
CCGCCCCCCGCGGGCCTGTCCGGCCGCGCTCGCCAACCCGGCCGGGGGGGGTCAGCTGGTTGTACGGGCTGGACATGGAATAGCAGTACGCGCCGGTGGCGGCGACCGCGATGAGATCACCCGGACCGACATCGGCAGGCATCCAGGCGTCCCTGATCACGATATCGCCGCTCTCGCAGTGCTTTCCGACCACCCGCGCCACCACCGCGGGGGCGTCGGAGCCACGCGAGGCCAGCCTGCAGTCGTACTCGGCCTGATACAGCGCCGGACGGATGTTGTCGCTCATGCCACCGTCGACGCTCAGGTAGCGCCTGCGCGCGCCGCCGTCGAGGGTGACGTCTTTGACGGTGCCCACCTCGTAGAGGGTGACCGTGCCTGGACCGGCGATGGCGCGGCCCGGCTCCACCGCGATGGTGGGCTCGGGCAGACCAGCGCGCGCGGCCTCCTCGGAGACGATGCGCCGCAGCTTGGCCGCGAACTCGTCCAGCGGCGGCGGGGTGTCCTCGGGCAGGTAGGCGATGCCGAGACCGCCGCCGAGGTCGAGGGTGGCGATCTGGGCGGTGCGCTCGACGCCGAACTTGTCGACGGCCTCGCGCAGCAGGCCGAGGATGCGCCGGGCGGCGATCTCGAAGCCGTCGATCTCGAAGATCTGCGAGCCGATGTGCGAGTGCAGGCCGACCAGACGCAGATTGTCGGTCTCGAAGACCCTGGCCAGCGCCTCCATCGCGTCGCCGCCGGCGATCGAGAAGCCGAACTTCTGATCCTCGTGGGCGGTCGAGATGTATTCGTGGGTATGGGCTTCCACGCCGACGGTGATGCGCACCAGCACGTCCTGCACCACGCCGGCGCGAGCGGCGACGGCGTCGAGTCGCTCGATCTCGATCAGCGAGTCGATCACGATGTGTCCGACGCCCGCCGCCACCGCGGCCTCCAGCTCGGCGACGGATTTGTTGTTGCCGTGCAGGGCGATCCGCTCGGCCGGGAAGCCCGCGTGCAGCGCGACGGCCAGCTCACCGCCGGAGCAGACGTCCAGCGACAGCCCCTCCTGGTCGATCCACCGCGCGACCTCGCCGCACAGGAATGCCTTGGAGGCGTAGTGGACTCGCGCGCCCGGCCCGAAGGCGCGCACCATGTCGCGGCAGCGGGAACGGAAGTCGTCCTCGTCGACGACGAACAGCGGCGTGCCGAACTCCTCGGCCAGCGCGCGCACCGGCACACCGGCCAGGCGCACCTCGTCGGCGTCGTCGCGGGCGGCGTTGCGCGGCCAGACGTGGGCGGGCAGGTCGATCAGCTGGCGCGGGTCGGTGGGACGCACCGGCAGGGTGGGAGCGTGCGGGAGCCGGGTCGATTCGCTCGCGGCGCCGCCGCTGAGTTCGGCGTGCCGCGGACCGGCGGGGTGGGCGCTCATCACATCTGCTCCGGTGCGCTCACGCCGAGCAGCGCCAGGCCGTTGGCCAGCACCTGACGGGTGGCGTTCACCAGCACCAGCCGGGCGGCGTTGAGCGGCGAGACCGGCTCGTCGCCCAGCGGCAGCACGCGCAGCCTGGAGTTGGTCTGGAAGCGGTGGTAGGCGCCGGCGAGCTCCTCCAGGTAGCGGGCGATCCGGTGCGGCTCGCGCAGGCTCGCCGCGCTCGCCACCACCCTCGGGTACTCGCCGATGGTGCGGATCAGCTCGCCCTCCTCGTCGGCGGTGAGCTGGGCCAGATCGGGGGTGACGCTCGCGTAGTCGAAGGCGGCGGCGTTGCGGCCGATCGAGGCGGTGCGAGCGTGCGCGTACTGCACGTAGTAGACCGGGTTCTCGTTCTTCTGGCTGGTCCACAGGTCCAGGTCGATGTCGACGCTGGAGTTGACCGACCAGCGCACCAGCGCGTAGCGGGCCGCGTCGACGCCGATCGCCTCGACCAGGTCGTCGAGGGTGACCACGGTGCCCGCGCGCTTGCTCATCCGCACGGCCTGGCCGTCGCGCACCAGGTTCACCATCTGGCCGATGAGCACCTCGACGGTGGCCGGGTCGTCGCCGAACGCGGCGGCGGCGGCCTTCAGGCGGCCGATGTAGCCGTGGTGATCGGCGCCGAGCATGTAGATGCACAGGTCGAAGCCGCGCTTGCGCTTGTTCTGGAAGTAGGCGATGTCACCGGCGATGTAGGCGGCGTTGCCGTCGCTCTTGATGACCACCCGGTCCTGGTCGTCGCCGTACTCGGAGCTGGCGATCCACCAGGCGCCGTCCTTCTGGTACAGGTCGCCGGAGGCCTTGAGCTGCTCGACGGCGGCCTCGACCGCGCCGGAGGCGAACAGCGAGGACTCGTTGAAGTAGACGTCGAAGTCGGTGCCGAACTCGTGCAGCGTCTTCTTGATGTGGGCGAACATCAGCTCGACGCCCTCGGCGCGGAACAGCTCGTGGCGGGCGGCCTCGGGCAGCGTGGGCGCCTGCGGGTGCGCGGCCACGATCTGCTCGGCGATCTCGGCGATGTAGGCGCCGGCGTAGCCGTTCTCCGGGGTGGGCTGCCCGGTGGCGGCGGCGACCAGCGAGGCGGCGAAGCGGTCGATCTGCGCGCCGTGGTCGTTGAAGTAGTACTCCCTGGTGACATCGGCGCCCTGGGCGCGCAGCACCCGGCCGAGCGCGTCGCCGACCGCGGCCCAGCGGGTGCCGCCCAGGTGCACCGGCCCGGTCGGGTTCGCCGAGACGAACTCCAGGTTGATCTTCAGCCCGGCCAGCGCGTCGGAGGCGCCGTAGCTCTCCCCCGCGGCCAGCACCTTCTCCAGCACCGCGCCCTGGGCGGCGGCGGCCAGGCGGATGTTCAGGAAGCCGGGCCCGGCCACCTCGGCGGAGGTGACGCCCTCGGCCGCGTCCAGCGCCTCGGCCAGCCAGCCCGCGAGCTCGCGCGGATTCGTTCCGGCCTTCTTCGCGACCTTCATCGCCAGATTCGTGGCATAGTCGCCGTGTTCGGGATTCCGGGGGCGCTCCACAGTGACCTCGTCGGGCAGCACCGTGGGGTCGAGCCCACGTTCGGCGAGCACCTTCGCGGCAGTGGCGTGAAGGAGATCTGCAAGGTCAGCTGGAGTCACGAGTCTCTATCCTATGGTCTCGGCAGGTGAACACCTTCGGGCGGGCACCGACGCCGACCGTCCGTCCGAACCCCACACGGTTCATCACAGCGAGAGAGCACACGAGCGATGCCGAGTAGCAAGAGCGTCTCGAAGTCGGCCAAGGCCGTGCGAGCCGCGGGCAAGACTTCTTCCCCCCGTTCCGCGGGCGGTGGCAAGGGCGGACTCCCGGGCAAGCGTCAGATCCCGTGGATGACGATCGGTGCGGCGGCCATCATCATCGCATTGGTCGGTGCGCTGGCCTACAGCCTGGTGCCCAAGTACCGCGAGCAGGCCGCGCTGGAGAAGTTCACCCCCAGCGCGGAGAACCAGGACCCCTCGCTCGACATCGAGGGCATCGTCACGGTGGACTACTCCAAGACCACCGGCAAGCACGTCAAGCCGACCGAGCGGGTGGGTTACGACCGCACCCCGCCCTTCGGCGGCTCGCACGACTCCGAGTGGGCCGACTGCACCGGCACCGTCTACAGCAAGCCGATGCGCAACGAGAACGCCGTGCACTCCCTCGAGCACGGCGCGGTGTGGATCGCCTACAACCCCGACAAGGTGGACAACGCCGCCGTCGACACCCTGAAGGGCAAGGTCGAGGGCAAGGCGTACACCTTCATGTCGCCCTACCCGGATCTGGACGCGGCCGTCTCGCTGCAGTCGTGGGGCCATCAGCTGAAGCTGGACAGCGCCGACGACGAGCGCATCGGCCAGTTCATCACCGCGCTGCGCCAGAACCCCTACACCCATCCCGAGGTCGGCGGCTCCTGCTCGAACCCGATGTTCGATCGCGACAACCCGACCCCGTTCGACCCGACCCCGCCGGGCCCCGACGCCAAGGCCGTCGACGGCTCCGACGTGGACACCGACCCCACCGCGGGTCTAGGCGGCATGATCCCCGGTGTGCCGAGCCTGCCCACCGAACCCGCTCCCGCGGAGCCCGCCCCGGCCGAGCCCGCTCCCGTCCAATGAGGCGGGGGCCGAGATGAGCGACGCCTCCGATCCGGCGGTCACCGCGACCACCGAGGACGACGCCACCCACGACAACACCCGCCACGACACCCACGACAGCCACGACAACGGCGACGCGCCCGGGCGTCCGGGCAGGCCCGGTGCCGCCGTGCTGGTGCTCGGCGCGATCGCCGCGATCCTGCTCGGCGTGGTGATCGGCGTCGTGGTGCGGCTGCCGCTGGACGGCGGCGGCGATCCCGACCCGACCGCCGTGGACATCGGCTTCCTGCAGGACATGTCCACCCACCACAACCAGGCGGTGGAGATGGCGGGCATCGCGCTCACCCGCACCACCGACGCCGAGGTCCGCGGCCTGGCCTACGACATCCTCACCACCCAGGCGAACCAGATCGGCCGCATGCAGGGCTGGCTGCAACTGTGGGACGCGCCCTCGCAGTCGGTGGAGGGGCACATGGGCTGGATGAGCGACGGCCACGGCGACGGCGGTCACCACGGGGGTGCGGACGAGCACACCGGCCCGGTGGCCACCATGCCCGGCATGGCCTCCGCCGCCGAACTCGACGCCCTGCGCCGCGCCTCCTCCCCCGAGCTCGACACCCTGTTCCTGAGCTTGATGCTGCGCCACCACGAGGGCGGCCTGCCGATGCTCGAGTACGCCGCCGAGCACGCCGCCACCACCCCGGTGCGCACCCTGTCCGCGGGCATGGCCACCAGCCAGTCCGCCGAATCCCAGCTGCTCACCGACATGCTCACCGCCCGAGGCGGCACCCCGCTGCCGCTCGGGTGAGCCCCCGCCGTCGCGCAACCGGCCGGGCCCGTCACCGTTTTGGCGTCGCGCCCGGCCATGCGCTACGCTTGGCCCGCCCGACCGAGCCGCCATCACGGCCCGGATCGGATTCTGTCCCGCCCTCGTAGCTCAGGGGATAGAGCGTCTGCCTCCGGAGCAGAAGGCCGCAGGTTCGAATCCTGCCGAGGGCACAACCGAAACCGCTGCTCCGGCGGTTTTCCTGTCCGGTGGACGTTGCCGAAGCCCCACGAGGCACGCCCACTCGCCTTCTTCGGCAGGTCGGCGCCTCTCACCCCGGCAGATCGACAACGATCCCTTCGGCAGATCGTCGACACCCGATGAGATCGTCACAAGATGAGATCGGCACAAGGAGAAGGCATCGGCAGACCATCGGTATCCCCTGCCGCACAACGGGAATGGGTCGTTCCGAGTCCGTCTGCGCCACCATCTCCCCGGCGCAAGTGTCCACCGGCAGCGCGTTCGGTATCCACGCGGCCCGGAGGCGGGCCCCTGCCCTGACCTGCGGGCCGGGCAGGCGCACCGCCATCATGGTCGGGTGTCCGGCCCGGTCGATCTCCTCGCTTCATCCCCGCAGTCGCGTCCCGGCTCACCTCCCGCCGAGACGCCATCACCCGCGAAGAACCGCGTGCTCGACGGGGTGCGCCTGGCCCTGCTGGCGGCCGGACTGCTGTGCGTGCTCACCGGTCTGCTCCCCAGGGAGGAAGCCGTGGGCAATCTGCGTCGCATCGGCCCGCTGCTGGTGTTTCTCGGCAGTGTCGTGGTGCTGGCGGAGCTGACCCGGCAGGCGAAGGTGTTCGATGTGATCGCCTCGCGGATCGCGATTCTGGGGCGCGGGAGTTATCCGCTGCTGTTCGGGATGTGTGTGCTGTTCGCCTCGGCGACGACGGTGCTGCTCAATCTGGACACCACCGCCGTGCTGCTCACGCCGGTGTTGCTGGCGGTGGCGGCACCGGCTCGGATCGCGCCGCTGCCGTTGGCGATGACGACATTGTGGCTGGCGAACACGGCCAGCCTGCTGCTGCCGGTCTCGAATCTCACCAATCTGCTCGCCTCCGATCGGGTGGGGCTGGACGCGACCGGGTTCGCCGCGGTCATGTGGGCGCCGCAGCTGGCGTCGCTGCTTGTCACGAGCGCCTGCCTGTGGGTGTTCTACTGGCGGCGGGACCGGCGTGGGAGTGAGCGGTACGAGGTGCCGGAGCCGGTGCGGGTGGACGGGCCGAGGGAACGCGGCCTGTTTCGGATCACCGCGAGTGCCTGCCTGCTGTTCGTGGTGGCCATCCCTGTGTTGGGGGAACGGGTCGAGGTCGCGGCGGTGGCCGCGGCGATCGTCGCGGCGGGGGCGTTCGCGGTGCTCGACCGGTCGGCGTTGCGGTTCGCGTTGATCCCGTGGCGGCTGCTGGTCTTCGTGGTCGGCCTGTTCCTGGTGGTGCCCACGCTGACCAGGCACGGGCTCGATCATCTGACGCACGCGCTGATCGGCGCCGACGACGGGGCGGCGGGGGCGTTTCGCGCGGCGGGCGCAGGCGCCGCCCTGTCGAATGTCGCCAACAATCTGCCCGCCTACGCCGCCGGGGAGGCCGTGGTCCCGGTGGAGCACCGCACCCAGTTGCTCGCCCTGCTGATCGGCACGAACGTGGGACCGATCGTCACGCCGTGGGCCTCGCTGGCGACCCTGCTGTGCCTGGAGTTCTGCCGGGCGCACGGCGTGCGGATCGCGCTGTCGCGCTTCGTGCGCACCGGCCTGGTGGTGGCGGTTGTCGCCACCACCGCCTCCCACCCCGCGCTCCAGCAGGTCGCGAGAGCGGTCCACCGGCCGAACCAAAGCCCCAGCTCACCCCCCCGGCCCGAC
>NZ_JARWRU010000557.1 GCF_029867845.1 Nocardia farcinica
CCCATTCCGACTCGTACTGGTCCCGGACCTCGGCGACCATCCGCACGGCCCGCTCACGCAACTCCGGCGGGTACTTCCTCGAACTCACAGACTTCATCCTTCCTCAAGAAGTGAAGTCTCCCGACCCGCCGGGGCGATTCACCCACCGGACGAAACGGCACCACCCTCACCTACGTCCAAGCCACAATCACCGAAATCGCGACCGCCGTCGCCGACCTCACCGGCGAACCACACCCTCTCGCCGCACCTGCCGAGTTGTCGCTCGGGGACATCATCTGACCGCGTCACCACCAGTTGTACCGACGCTTCGTCTTCCGGCCCCCTGGACCTGCAGCAACCCGGGCGTGGTCGCGCGCCAGAAAGGCTTCCTGTCGCGCCTGCTGTTCAACTGAACACGGCCTCGCGGTGTTCACGATCCAAAGGTGGTGGGCCGCACCACCGAGCAGGTCGGCGACGGTGCGCCGTGACGCATTCTCAGACGCAGCACTTGCCGACTCACGGAATCGGCGCAGCACCTCACAGCGGGGCGTTAGGACGCCGGAGTGGCCGCGAATCCCGTTGCAGTGACCGTGATCACGCATGGCTCAGTACGGCGGTCGGTTTCGTGCACGGCCTCCATCAAATGGGTCGACATCAGTGTCATCCACCACTCCCACGGTGGCTCCGGGGCCACTCCGCGTTCTGCTTCTTCGGCGATCCTGCGGTAATAGGAATGGAGTTCCGTTGCGGTGAAGACAATCTCGATCGGACTGTCCAGTCTGCGGTCACCACGTGAGTCGACGTTCAGGTGCCCTTGGTCGGCCCGGCTGATACCCAGCGTCCAATCCCGTCCGGCCTGGACGACCGACTCGATGAGTTCGGTGGTGGTTGGCTCAGGCACGGCAGCCTCCTCCGGGATAGGCGGTGATGATGTCGCCACTGTTGCCGACTATAACGCTGGGTTGGACCGTCTTGGCGATCTGGCCTGTCACATGATTGACCAGGTAGATCTGGCCCGAGTAGCAGTACTCCCGCCGCCGGCGTTTACGGCGATCTCAGGTGCATCCAGAGACTTTGCGATCGCCAAATCGGCGATATCGCGCCAGTTCCTGTTCTCGATCGCGGCGAGCCCTTCCCACTCGGTGAGGTGCCGGGCCTTGATGTGGTTGTATCCCCAACCCTGGGTTCCACATTTCAGGACACCCTTGCTGTATGTCCTGACGACCTTGTCTGCCGACGACGAGACTCCGCAAGCACCCCACACCTCGGCCTGGGCGGGCGCCGACGTGCCGATGAGGGCCGCCATCACAGTGGCTGACGTGGCAGCCGCTGCGAGCAGTCGAGAACGATTCATGGCAGTGATTCCCCTCCAAGATTGCCGCCGATCGACGCACCGGTGCGCGACTCCCGTTCGCGGTTCGAAACATGATCGAGCGGAAACACGCACCGCGGTCGGCTGTCCCGAGCGCATCGGACCTGCCCCACGAGGTCTCGAACACATTTTGCGTCAGCGTTCCGATTCGATCATCAGGTTCGACGGGGCCGAACCCTCATCGGTTCCCCAGTGTGTCGGGCGTCACCGATATCGAATGTCGCCCCACTGGGACGACCTCGATCGCTGCGGCGACCGCGGCTCGATCTCGACCGAAGGCCCCGACCTCTCGGCCCGCCCGAGTCGAGGACACACTCCGAGTACTCTCGTTCAATTCGATTGTTCCGCAGCCCAGTTGACGGTTACCGAACAGCAATCTAGGCTAGAGGGGTATTCCGCACGGATCTCCCCCATCGGTGGCCTAGATCCACAACCAAGTCCCCTCTCGCGCACAGATCTGTCATTCGTGACAGATATCCGCGCAGTGTGCGAAAGGGCCCTTCATCCGGTGATCGCGCCGGCATCGCGACGCACGAGGCGAGGTACTGTCGTGGGACGCCACCCAGGGTCTGAGCATGCACTGGCTACGCCATACGCCCCTCACCCGGGTCGAGCGGACCTTGCGCCTGCTGTTCCGCCTGAACACGGCTTCACGGTGTTCACGATCCAAAGGTGGCGAGCCGCACCATCGAGCAGGTCGGCGACGGTGCGCCGTGCGCATTCTCAGACGCGGCACCTGCCGACGCACGGAATCGGCGCAGCACCTCACAGCGGGGCGTCAGGACGCCGGAATGGCCGCGAATCCCGTTGCGGTGACCGTGAATCGTGGTTGGCTCAGCCACGGCAGCCTCCTCCGGGGCAGGCGGTGCCGACGTCGCCGCTGCCGCCGACGCTTGCGGTGATCTCAGGTGCGTCCAGGGGGTCGGCCATCCCGCTCGAGGCGTGGGTCACCTTCCCCTCGACCGGCGGTGCCCTAAACTATCCTGTGTGACAACCGATTCCGTGTATTCGATCGGCCGGCCGCCCCCTCGTGCGGCCGTATTGCTCACTGGTGAGACGAAGGAGTCCGACGTGGCTGTTCCTGTGGTTCTGGACAAGGCGCTCGACAAGGCGTACGAGGACAAGACGCTGGCGGAGCTGCTGGCCGCTCCCCCGTCGGCCCTGGCGGGCCTGGCCGAGAAGCACGACGCCCAACTGCTCGAAGCGCTCGGCATCAAGACCATCGCCGATCTCGGCACCAACAAGTACTTCCGTCTGGCGGCCACACTCGTCGAGCTGGCCGCCCACGAGGGCTGACCCACCCCTCGAACCGCCCTGCGGCCGCGCAGTCACCGTGGTCGGTGCGCGCGGCGGCCCGGCCGG
>NZ_JARWRU010000558.1 GCF_029867845.1 Nocardia farcinica
GGTGGTGGGTGCCGTGGTGGTGGGTGCGGGGGTGGTGAGTGCCGTGGTGGTGGGTGCGGGGGTGGTGGTCGGGGCCGGTCGGTCGGTGTCGTCGTCGGCGAACAGCGAGCCGATGCCGCCGCACAGGCAGAACATGCCGAGGACTGCGGCGACGACGATGAGGGTGTTGCGGTTGGTGCGGCGGGAACGGGCGAGGTTCTCGGCTTGCCGATTCTGATAGGTCATGAGGCGCTTTCGGGTCGGTGGCGGGAGGTGCGGCAACGGCGTCTGCGCGCGCGTCGCCGCCACCCGCGCAGAGACGGACAGGTGGGGAGCATCGCGGCTGGACGCGGCCACGGAAGATGTCGGGCACGTCTGCCCGCACGATCCGTGCTGGAGAAGAAGCAGGTCCGGGGGTCCCGGTTGTGGGGAATCGTAGGCCCGGCATGCGTTGGTTCGTTCCCGGTCGGAACGAAAATCGATGCCGAAGAATGAAATTCAACCGAACCGACTACACGATCGGGCATACTGGGCACGAGCCGGTCGGACAAGGTCCGGGAGCGCTTTCGGTGTTGCGACGAAAGGCGGTTGTGGTCAGTTCTGCGGCATGGGAGCCGGGCCGACCCGGCGGATGTGCGGCCAGAGTTCCGACCAGGTTGCGGTGAGATCCTCGCAGAGGAACACCCGCGTGCCGTTCTCGGTGTTGGCGATGCCGTGGTCGTTGCGGACGGTGGCGACCTCGGTGATGCGGCCGCAGGCACGCCCGGCCCAGTGCGGGATGGTCGACGGTGCGTCGGTGCCCAGCATCACGGCGGTGGTGTAGTGGTCGGGCGGTGGCCCCCACCAGCCGTACGCCTGGTGGCCGCTGTGGACGGGTGGGAACGCAGTGCCCCCGGTGACGTGGTCGGGTCCGAAGTGGGCGATGGCGCCTGCCTGGCCGTAGTTGTCGGCAAGGACGACGGTGCGCGCACGGACCTCGGCGGGTAGCCCGTTCACGACGTCGGCGACGGTGCGGCCCATCTCCGGCCAGCCGATCTGTTCGCCCATCTCCTTGTTCATCGCCACGATCGGGGTGCCGGCGAGTACGGGCACCGGCAGGACGGGCAGGGCGGACACGGCGGCGAGCGCGGTCGAGAAAGCCAGCAGGGTGGCGAGGGCGGCGGTGCGCAGGGCACGCGCGCCCGTGGTGAGCCACCCGGCGCAGGAGATCCCGGCGGCCGCGAGCAACGGGGGATAGGCGTTGAACAGATAGTGGGTGGCGCCGCTGGTGACCAGCAGGACGGCGAGCAGACCGAGATAGGCGACGCCGAAGCAGCGCACCGGCGGGTGGCGCAGCAGCCACCACAGACCGGCCAGCCACAGCGGGAGCAACAACGGGCCGACGATGACGCCTTGGAGGGCGAGCAGTTCCCAGCGGCTGTTGTCCGCGCTGATGGCGGTCGCCATCTCCCATTCCGGCCAGCCGTTGCTCGCCTGCCAGACGACTGTCGGCGCCGCGATCACCGACGCCACCACCACGCCGACGGGAAACCAGATGGTGCGCAACAGCGTCCGGGGACCCACCGCGGCGACGGCCGCGACCACGACGACCGCGTAGACCACCAGGAACACGCGGTTGAGCAGGCCGAGGCCGAGCAGCACGCCGGCGACCGGCCACAGGCGGACATCGCCGGTGCGGATCATGCGGGCGAGAACGAAGGCAAGGGCGGTGGCGAAGACCACGTCGATGGACGAGGTGGTCAGCAGATGGCCGCCGGCCAGAACGATGATCGAGCCGGCCGCGACGGTGGCGGCGAGGAACTGGGCCGGGCGGGTGCCACCGAATTCGCGGGCGATGAGGCCGATGAGCAGGACGGTCATGGCGGCGCCGAGGGCGGGCGGGGTGCGCAGGACCAGCAGGGAATCGGGGGCGAGTTCGTCGGCGAGGCGGGCGAGCAGGGGACTGAGCGGAGGATGGTCGGGGTATCCCCAGGCCAGGTGGCGGCCGGATTCGCGGATGTAGAACTCGTCGCGGTGGAATCCGTGACCGGTGGCGAAGGCGAGCAGGGCGGCGAGCGTCACACTGGAAACGACTGCTAGCGGCCAGATCTCGCGCCACCGGGATGGAGGGGATGCGCTGTTTCCCGTCACCGTTCCAGTGTCGCCGCATCGGCGGTCTCGTGCCGGATGTGCGGTGAGCTCAGCGCGGCGGGAGCTCGTCGGCCGAGGTGGCGGCGCGGGGGTGCGTCCAGGCGGCGAGCAGTTCGAGCGCCTGCCGGGACGGGGAATCGGGTGGGGTGGAGTAGAGGAACAGAGTCTGGTCGGTATCGCCAGGGAGGGTGAGGGTTTCGAACTCGACGGTCACTTCGCCGACGACTGGGTGGTGCAGGCGTTTGGAACCGAAGGTGCGCTGATGCACCTGATGCTCGGACCACCACTGCCGGAATTCGGGGCTGGCGAGGGAGAGTTCGCCGACCAGCTTGTGGGTTTCGGGGTCGTCCGGGGTGCGGCCCGCGTCGAAGCGCAAGCTCTCCACAGCATTGCGGGCCTGGCGTTCCCAGTCGAGGAACAGGGCACGGGCCTGCTCGGACAGCAGCATCCACCGGGCGTAGTTGCGTTCGCGGGGTGGCATGCTCTCGAAGTCGGTGAACAGGGCGCGGGCCAGGCGGTTGGCGGCAAGGACATCGGTGCGCCGGCCGAGGATCAGCGCGGGCTGGGTGTCGAGGCTGTCGAGGAGCTGGTAGAGGCCCGGGCGGACGCGCTGGACGGCGGCGCGGGCGCGCGGACGGGGGGCCCGCCGCGGTGACCAGATGGTGCAGGTGGGCGCGGCCGGTGTCGTCCAGGCCGAGAGCGCGGGCGATGGCGTCGAGGACCTGGATGGAGGGGATGATGCGGCGGCCCTGCTCGAGGCGGGTGTAGTAGTCGGTGGACACGCCCGCCAGCAGCGCGACCTCCTCGCGGCGCAGGCCGGGGACGCGGCGGACGCGCGCGTCGGCGGGCAGGGCGCTGTCGTGCGGGTCGCGGCGCGTCCCGCGGGCTCGGACTGGAGCGGGTCGGCCTGCTGCTGCGGCGCGGCGACAATGTCGCCGCCACCACCCGCTCGGTCGAACGCCTCACCGCCGCGCTCGACGGCGTCGACACCGGCAGGTTGCTGCCGCTGGAGGTCGCCCTGACCGACGAGGAACAGGTGCGCGCCGCCGTCGCGGCCACGAAGGAGCGCTTCGGCGGCCTCGACGTGGTCGTCAACAACGCCGGCTACGGGTTCCTGGCCGCAGTCGAGGAGGTCACCGACGCCGAGGCGCGCGCGATGTTCGACGTGCAGATCTTCGGCGCGTGGAACGTGCTGCGGGCGGTGCTGCCCGGGTTCAGGGAGAACCGCGCTGGGCACATCCTCAACGTCTCCTCGATCCTCGGATTGACCTCCTTCCCCGGCTGGGGCTGTACTGCGCGGGCAAGTACGCGCTGGAGGGGCTGACCGACTCGCTCGCGGCCGAGGTCGCGGACTTCGGGATCGCGGTGAACCTCATCGAGCCCGGCTACATGCGCACCGACTTCCTCGGCCCGCAGTCGCTCGGCCTGCCGAGCGCCACCGTCGACGCCTACCCGGCCATCCGGGAGATGACCGACGCCCACCTCGGCATGCCGGGGACACAGCTCGGTGACCCGGCCCGCGCCGCGGCCGCCCTCATCGCGGTCGCGACCGGCGCAGACGCCCCGCTGCATCAGTTGCTCGGCTCGGACTCGCTCGAACTCGCCGACGCGCGGGTGAAGGCGCTGACGGCCGACATCGAGGCGGCGCGGGCGCTGGCGGTCAGCACCGACATCCCACAGCAGTGACCGCTTCACGGCGCGGCCGCGTCCATCACTTCGGGGCCGCGTGCGGGGGTCGCCTCGGCCGTGGACACCACCCGTGGCCGGAGAGGCTGCCGGCGTCTGGGGCGAGTATGTCGCGGGCCGGCCGCCGACCTGTGAGCCCGGTCGCACCCGCGTCTCCAGTACGCTGCGAACCCCCACCGCCGAGCAGAAAGAAGGCGCATGTCGAAGTTCGAGAATGTCACCGTCACGAAGAAGGCCAATGTGTACTTCGACGGCAAGTGCGTCAGCTACAGCCTCGAACTGCCCGACGGCACGCGTAAGTCCGTCGGCGTCATCCAGCCGGCGGCACTCACCTTCGGCACCGCCGCGCCGGAGACCATGGAACTGATCGAGGGCAGCTGCCGCGTCACCCTGCCCGGCGCCACCGAGGCGGTGACCTACTCCGGCGGCCAGTCCTTCGAGGTCCCCGGCGACAGCTCCTTCGACATCGAGGTGCTCGAGACCCTGCACTACGTCTGCCACTACGGCTGACAGCTCGTGCGATCGCGGCCCGGGCTCGCCGAGTCCGGGCCGTTCGCGTTCTGGGAACCGCCACCCGCGACACAACGCGCGGATCGTTGTCGAGGGTGGGCAGACCGGCGGCCCGCCGTCAGCGGAACGCCTGCTCGTGCCGTGTCGCGGCCACCCCCAACCGTTCCACCGCCGCCGGGATCGCGTCGGCCAGCTCCTGTACGTCCGGCACCAGCTCCCGGCAGGCGATCAGCCCGAAATCCAGCCGTCCGTTCTGCGACAGCGCCGTGATCGTCAGCCCCGCGCCGTGGAAGACCGGGCCGAACGGGAACATGCTCACCACCTTCACACCGAGGAAGTACAGCGGCATCGGCGGGCCCGGCACATTCGAGACCACCAGGTTGTGCACCACCGGATGGTGCTCGGCCAGCGCGAACGACGAATACAACCGCATGGCCAGCCGGAAGGTGTTCGGCGGCACGTACCGCGTCCAGTCCTGGAGGAAATCAGAGCCGACGTGCTCGTGCTCGTCCTTGGCGTTCTTGTTCGCCTCGGCCACCGCCGCCAGCCGCCGCACCGGGTCGTCGATGTCGGTGCCGAGTTCGCAGAACAGCGAGGACACCTTGTTCGTGCCCCTGGTGTGCCTGGTCGACTCGTGCACCGAGACCGGGACCGAGGCCAGCAGCGAGCGATCGGGCAGCGCGTCGCGGGCGAGCAGGTATTCGCGCAGCGCGTCGCCCACCACCGCGAGCACCACGTCGTTGACCTTCACCCCGAAGGCGTCCTTGATCTCGCGGACCACGTCCAGTTCGACCTCGGTGAACCCCACCGCCCGGTGCGGGGTGATCGTCTTGTTGAACGGCGTGCGCGGCGCGGTCAGCGGCAGCGCCATGCCCGCCTCGTCGTTGCGCCGCCGTAGCGCGAACCCGGCCAGCATCCCGATCGTCTTCGGCACCATTCCCAGCGCGCCGGCCCGCGCCGGGAACCGCAACGCCGCTTCCGCCAGCAACCGCAGGTCGCTCGGTTCGGCGTCGCCGCGCGGCCGCTGCGCCGGCGGCGGCTCGCGCACCCCCGGTTCGGGATCGCACAGGTGCATCAGCATGTCCGCGCCGGTGATGCCGTCCACGGCCGCGTGGTGGTATTTGGCGATCACCGCGATCCGGTCGCCCTCGACGCCCTCGACCACCCGCATCTGCCACAGCGGCTTGGCGCGGTCCATCGGTGTGCCCGCGATGTCGCCGACCAGGTCGGCCAGCTCCGCGCGCCCGCCGGGACGAGGCAGGCCGTAGCGGCGGATGTGGTAGTCCAGGTCGAAGTCCGCGTCCTCCACCCACAGCGGGTGGTCGAGATCCAGCGGCACCTGCCGCAACCGCCTGCGCATCTGCGGCACGTGGGCGATGCGCCTGCCCAGCTCCGCCTTGAAGGCGTCGAAGGAGTACTCGCACCCCTCGGCATTCGGGTCGAGGACGATCAGCGCACACACGTGCAGGTGCTGTGTGCCCGTCTCCAGGTAGAGGAAGCTCGCGTCCGGGCCGGTCAGGCGTTCCATAGCAAGATGCTACTGGAACTCGTGTCAGTCGACTCGTGTCAGTCGTCGCCGGACGCGACCCGGTGCAGCTCCTCCTCGATCGCCGCCACCCGCTGCGCGGGAATCCCCCACGGCTGCGCCACCCCCACCTTCCGGTCCAGATCCCACAGCACGCACCGCTCGCCCGGCTGGGCCACCATCGACCAGGCCACCACCGTGCGCCCCAGTTGCTCGGCCATCGACCCGTGCGACGCGCCCGTCGGTGACCCGCCGCCGTCCGGGTAGTGGTGCAGGAACCGTCCATAGGCCTTGTCGCAGAAATCCGCGTAACGCTCGGTGCAGAGGATGAATCCGTGCCAGGCCTCGTCGACCGCGTGCGAGGGCATCCCGATCACCTGGCCGTCGCGCATCGCCGCCCCGCAGCAGCGCAACCACTGCCGAAGCCCGGTCTCGATCAGCTCGCGCGGCTGCCACGGGCAGGTCTTGAACACCGCCTCCGGCAGTTCCAGCGCGGCCACCGTCTGCTCCGCATCGCGCAGGTCGATCGGAGCGGGCCGCCGGGACCGAAAGGGAAAAATCCGCACGATTCACTGTACGGCGCTGCGCCGCTACGATTCACAGATGACGATGGCTGTGATCGTATTGATCGTTCTGCTCGTGCTGTTGACAGGCGGCGGAATCGTGGCGTTCGTCGTCACGATGATCAATTCCTTCGGCGGTCAGCTCCCGCCCCCGCCTTATGGCAGCGGCGGGGGATACGACTCCGATCTGTGGTCGGCCGCGGATATCGGTGACGGCGGCAGTCGTCACCACGACGACGGCGGCGGCCATTATCACGACTACGACGGCGCGGGCGGCGGGTCGGACTCCGACGGCTGTTCCGGTGGCTCGAGCGGTTGCGGCGGTGGCAGCAGTTGCGGCGGCGGCGGGGGCTGCGGCGGCGGTTCCTGACCAGGTGGGAGGGCATGATGTGCGACGGCTATGGCTCCATCCGGTAGCTGATGTGTCCCAACGCAATTGGTTCTGTTCAACTTCCGAACATCGCGTGACTGTGACTTGGCCCGCTCTCGGACACCCCCGACCGTGAGTGAGGTTATGTTGTTCGCGTGCAAACCCTGATCGTTCTCGGAGTAGTAGTTCTCGTCCTCGCGCTCGTCTTCGGCGTCGTCCAATTCGCGAGCAGACCGCCGCGCGATGAAAGCCGTTACAAAGCCGCCGCTTCCCGTGCCACCAGCACTATGGGCAGCCGCAACGACTGAAGGTCCGATTCGCCGGAATTTCGTGCCGATCTCGGCGGCACCCCGCCTCCTCGTACCCGCGCGACCGAAAGCGCCTCATCCGCACGAATTCTCGGCACCGCAGGCCGCACAGGCTTCGAAGCCCTGCTCGCCGTCCGCCCCCTCGTCACGGATCGCGTACGCCAATGTCGCCGTACGCCATTCCCCGCCCCTCGCCTCCCCGTCTGCCGGCCGCCCGCCGGTGGTCGAGTGGTGCCCGCACCACCCCAGCCGGTACCATCCAGACGCCGCGGTCCCGCCGCGGAAGCGGGGCGGTAGCTCAGTCGGTTAGAGCCGTGGACTCATAATCCATTGGTCGCGGGTTCGAGCCCCGCCCGCCCCACAAACCATCTGACCAGCGCATTTGTCGTTTCGGCTGCGGATTCGGGCCGCCTGGGCGCGGGAGCGACGGACTCGCCTGTTTCGATCAGTTCAGCGACTCGGCCAACAGTTCGAGCAGCGCGGGGGAGAGTGCGGGGGTGGCGGCGACCGTGTGGGCCGAGCCGATGGTGTGCGGTGCGCCGTCGGTGCCGGTGACTTCCGCGCCTGCCTCGCGGGCGATGATCACGCCCGCCGCGGTGTCCCATGGCTTGTTCGACAGCATGACGCAGCCGTCCGTGCGGCCCTCGGCCACCCAGGCCAGATCCAGCGCCGGGGAGCCGAGCATGCGGACCCGCTCGACTTTCGAGGCCAAGGCGGCCGTGGCCGCGAGGCGGTCCTGATTCTTGCGGCCCGCCTCGGCGCCCACCGCGTAGTCGCCGATCGAAATGATCGCGTCGCCGGGCAGGCTCGCCGAACTCACCGAAATGGGTTCACCGTTCGAATAGGCGCCTTCGCCTTCGGAGGCGTAGTACTCGAGCTCCAGGAACGGCGCGTCGATGACGCCGAGCACGGGTTTCCCGTCCTCGATCAGCGCGAGGGAGACCGCGCACAACGGCAGTCCGTGAATGAAATTGGAGGTGCCGTCGATGGGGTCGAGCACCCAGGCGCGCCCGCGCTGCGGGAAGACCGGCCGCGCGGCGCCCTCCTCCCCGAAGAACGCGATGTCCGGGGTGAGTTGAGTGAGCAGATCTTCCAGCACGCTCTGTATCCGCGTGCTCAGCTCGGTGACGTAATCACGATCGCTCTTGATCGTCACCTCGCCGGGGGGAGCGCTGAACAACAGGCGGGCGCCTTCCCCGACGGCGTCACGGGCGATCTGCAGGAGTGCGCGGCGGTCCATCACGCGGCTTCCCATCTCTTCCTTCGGTTCCCATGCTCTCGAAGCCGACCGAGAACTCAACGAAGATACCGCCCAAACCGGACATGTGCCGGGCGATGAAGTGGTCTCTTCAGCCGACTTTCGGCACGGAGAGCAACTCGCGGCCGCGTTCGGGGGTGATGATCTCGGCCAGGCGCGGATGGGCGAGGAGCGCGACGGGGGCGAGGTGGTCGGTGGTGCGCGGGCGCCAGTGTGGGAGCGCGGCCAGAACGGCCTGCCACAGGCTGTCGGGATCGGTGGCGTGGTCGACGAGGGCGCCGCGGACGCGGGTGTCGAATTCGGGGTTGCCGAAGGTGGGGATTCCGCCGGACCGGGCCAGCGCGGATTCGTGATCGGCCACGGCGCGAAGCATGTCCGGTCGCCGGTCCATCAATGCGATCTCCAGCAGTGTGGCTACGTTGCCCAGCTCGTGGTTCACGTGCTGGGTATGGAGCAAGGGGAGGAATTCGCCGCAGAAGAGCGGGTCGGTGAGGAAGCCCTCGGGGGTGAACTTCGGGTCGACCAGGCTTCCCATCAGGTTCTGCGCCTCGTGGTGGCGGCCGAGGAACAGTAGGAGCTGCGCGCCCAGGACGGTGGCGCGGTCGCGGCCGAACTCCTCTGCCCGCGCCAAGGCCGCCTCCGCGTCGTCGAATCGCCCGGCCAAGGCGTCTGTCCGGGCTCGGTCGACGGCGGCGTCCCAGCTGTCGCGGGTTTCGCCTGTGGGGCGATGCAGCGAGTTGAACTGGGCGTAGAGGTGCTGCATCAGGGCGGTGAACGAGGGAAACCGTCTGGGGGGACCCGGTTGCCAGGAGAACATGCTGTAGGCAGCCCATTCGCCCGATTCGTCGACGTCGCCGGGGTCGAGGAAGAGGATGCCGCTGTCGGCTTCCGCCGAGATCAACAGTCCCCGGGTGAACGGGTTCTCGTCCGCGACCCCGGGTTCGGGGTCGAAACACCAGCCGAAGTGTTTCTCCCACAACGGCTCGAGATCATGCAGCCGGCCGAGTTCGGTGGTGGTGCGCATCCGCGTCACGAATTCGCCTGCCATACGCCACCCGTTCGTGGTGAGCAGGAACTCCCGGTACGACGGTGGCAGCGGCAGGCCGATCCGCGCCTCGGCCGCGGCGACCTCCTCGGGCGTCGCCGGAGCGAAGCCGAGCCTGCCCTCCCGCACGATCTGCTCGTCCGGCTCGCCGGGCTCGGCGCACCCGATCCGCTCTTCGCTCCACCGGGACAGCCACGGCTTCCGATCCATGTGGACACCATGGCAGCGGGGTACGACAACTTTCCCTGCGCACAACAGGATTCGGCTCCCGGCGGCGCGTCCCCGGTCGGCAGGCGTCGACGGTTGAGCCGCGTCGCAGGAGAGAGAACCTCACCCACCCCCGCGGCGGCGGGATCTGGTGAGGTGGACGGGGTCGATGTCGGTGGTGGACCACTGGGCGGCCATGCGGATGCTGGCTTCCCGGCCGGAATGGACGTGGTGGAAGGCGGATTCGGCGGCGCGGTCGGGGTCGTGGGCGGCGATGGCGGCGAGGAGTTCCTCGTGTTCGCGGCACTGGACGGCGGCGTCGCGGTCCTTGGTGAGGTGGAACAGCCACTGGGTGCGAGCTTCCAGTGGTTGCAGCAGCGATTTGAGCAGGGGGTTGGCGGCCAGTTCGACGATCAGGGCGTGGAAGCCGGCGTTGGCGGCGGCTATGGCGGCCTTGTCGCGGCGCCGGGTGGCGCGGCGGGCGGTGTCGAGCTGGGCGGCCAGTGCGGTCAGGCCCGCGTCGTCGGCGCGTTCGGCGGCCAGGCGGGCGGCGAGGACCTCGAGGTTCTCGCGGACGTCGAACAGGTCGCGGACGTCGTCGGCGGTGAAGGGAGAGACGATGGCGCCCTGGCGGGGGACCATGACGACCAGGCCGTCGTTCTGTAGCTGTTGCAGCGCCTCGCGCAGCGGGATGCGGGAGACGCGCAGTTCGTCGGCCAGGTCGCGCTCGATCAGGCGGGTTCCGGGTGCCAGCTCCAAACCCACTATGCGCGAACGTAATTCGTCGTAGGCGACATCGCGTAGGGACTTGCGTTCGGTGTCGGTCGTCGCGCTTGCCACCATCGCCCTCTTTCTCTCGGCTCCGGTCTCCAGCATAGACACCGGGCGGATAGTGGTATACCGGTAATTGGATCCTTACGGCCGGGCAACACGACGGAAATAGACGGAGCCGACTCTTCTTCTAACGGTATACCGCTAATCGGTAGCCCTGATCCGGGAGAAGTTCCAATGAAGGTCACCATCGCCAGACGCGCCATGTCCCTCGTTGCCGCCGCCGCGCTGGCGGCCGGGGTGAGCGCCTGCACGTCGTCGGACACCGGGTCCGCCGACGGCGCCCTGTCGGTCGGCGTCTTCCTGCCGGGATCGATCAACGACACCGGCTTCATGCAGTCCGGCTATGCCGGCGTCGAGCGCATCCGCGCCGAGTACGGCGATCGCGTCGAGATCACCTATGTCGAGCAGGTCGCCGCCTCGGACTACCAGCAGGCGTTGCAGCGCTTCGCCTCCCAGAACGATCTGGTGATCTCGGTCGGCGGCCAGACCGACGCCGATCTGCGGGCGGTCGCCCCGCAGTTCCCCGACGTCAAGTTCGTCGAGATCGGCGGACCGGCCGACGCCGAGCCCATGCCGAACCTGGCCTACTACGACCCGCAGCAGGCGGAGGCGGAGTTCCTCTCCGGCGCCGCGGCCGCGCTGGCCTCGAAGACCGGGACCGTCGGGTTCGTCGGCGGGGTCGAGCTGCCCGCGATCGTCAACGCGGCGGTGGCCTTCGGCAACGGCGCGCGGTTCGTGCGGCCGGATGTCGAGGTGCTCGCACCGCAGTACGTGGGCGATTTCAACGACCCGGCCAAAGCCAAGCAGGCGGCGGGCGCGGCCTACGCGGGCGGCGCCGACGTGCTCGGCCAGATCGTCAACCTCGGCAAGCAGGGCATGGAGCAGGCGGCCGCGGAGGCGGGCAAGCAGCTCAACGGCGGCCCCATCCCCGGCGACTGCGCCAACACCGTCTACGCGGGCTTCGTGCGCACCGACATCGGCACCGAGATCGAGTACGCGGTGTCCTCGGTGCTCGACGGCACCTGGACGGCCGCGCAGGTGCCCTTCGGCGTGACCACCGACAAGGGCGGCAGCGAGTTCATCACCTGCTCGGTCGATCCCGCCGTCGCCCAGGCGCTGGCGGATGTGGAGGCGGCCATCGTCGCCGGCTCGGTCGAGCTGTACTGACGGAGCCGAGCCGGGAAACCGAGGCGATCACCATGACAGCCACCACCGCCGCCACCGAGGCCGCCGTCACCACCACCGCCATGCTCTCGCTGGACGGGATCGGCAAGTCCTTCGGCCCCGTGCGGGCACTCGACGCGGTGACCCTGACCGTGCGAACGGGCTCGGTGCACTGCATTCTGGGAGAGAACGGGGCCGGAAAGTCGACGCTGTGCAACGCGGTCTACGGCACCGTCTCGCCCGACTCCGGCCGCATGGTCCTCGCCGGGGCGGACTACCGGCCGCGCAATCCGGCCGACGCGCTGCGGGCCGGGGTCGCGATGGTGCACCAGCACTTCTCGCTCGTCCCCACCCTCAGCGTCGCCGACAACCTGCTGCTCGGCCGCGACGGCTTCCGGCCGCCTCGGGACGCGCTGGCGAAGGATCTGGACCGCATCGCCGACAGCTACGGTCTGCGGGTCGACCCGCGCGCCACCGTCGGCGCGCTGACCGTCGGCGCCCGCCAGCGGGTGGAGATCGTCAAGGCGCTGCTGCGCGACCCTCGGCTCATCCTGCTCGACGAGCCGACCGCGGTGCTCGACCCCGCCGAGATCGACGCGCTGATCGAGACCTGCGCGGCCCTGGCCGCCGACGGCAAATCGGTCGTGCTCATCACCCACAAGCTCGGTGAGGTGGCGCGGGGCGCCCCCCCGGCCCCCCAGCAGCCGGGGGGCCCCCGCGGCGGCGGGGGGCGGCCGGGGGGCCCCCCCCCGTCCGACCAGCGCGAGCGCCAAAACCGCCACCAAGCACCCCAACCCCC
>NZ_JARWRU010000559.1 GCF_029867845.1 Nocardia farcinica
CGGCGGCGGCCCCCCCCCCCCCCCCCCGGGGGGGGCGGGGGGGCGCGGGGGGGGGGGGGGGGGGGGGGCCGGGGGTACCACGGCAACGCGCCGCAGTTCACCGGGGCGGGCAGGCCGGCGAGGCGGTCGGTGAGCCACTGCTGCGAGGACGCCAGCGAGGGGAAGAACGCCAGGTTGTGGGTGCCGAAGAAGCCGGAGAGAGTCGGCAGCGAGCCGTCACCGTCCAGTTCGACCGGCGTGCCGCCGCCACACCACCGCGCGGCCATGTCACGCACGCCCGGGTAGGTGCCGCCCTCGTCGTTGCGCGCCGAGTACACCCGCACCGGCACCGACGGCGCCGAGAAGCCGAGACGCTGCAGGTCGAAGGCCCACCGCAGCTCCGGGGTGGTGTCGATGACCTCGGTGAGCGGCCTGCCGCTGACCGTCCAGGCGGAGGTGTGCTGCGGCTGCGCCAGGGTGTTGGACAGCCCGCCGCCGCACCGGCCGATGGATTCGTTCAGGATCGCCTTGCCGGTGTCGTTGAGCGCCGCGTCCAGCGCGGGCCTGGTCTCCGGGTAGTCCTCGGCGATGCCGTTGACGATCCACGCGATCGCGGGCGCGACACCGGGACGGCCGTCGTTGCGCGCGATGTACTCCTGCAATCCGACCGTCGGCCCGCCCACGTACGCGCCGCGCACGTTCAGCTCCGGGGCGTAGCCCGGCTGGAGTTCGGCCGCCGCCGCGGACGCCATGCCGCCCTGTGAGTAGCCGTAGATCAGAACCGGCGAGTCGGCGTGCAGGCCGGCGTTGTTCAGCCGCAGCGCCGCGCGGGCGGAGTCGAGCACCGCGTAGCCCTGCGTCTTGCGGTTCATGAAATCGTGGATGCCGGGGATGTTGTAGTCGTGGTAGTCGGTCATCACGACCGCCATACCGCGCGAGAGCAGCTGGTAGATGGCGATCATGTCGTACTCGATCACCGCGTCCGCCGGTGGCTGGAAGCGCACCACCTGCGACAACATCGCCGAGGGCGCGCACTCCGGGCCCTGTCCCTGGGTTCCGCCCGCATAGGCGACCAGCGGCCGTTCCCCCGGCCCCTGCCACGGCAGCGTCGGCTCCAGGTACGTGCCGATCACCGTCGTCGGATTGTCATGGGTGTCGCTGCTGGTGTAGGTGATTCGGGTCGATCTGGCCGGAATCGTTCCCGACACCCCTGGAACGGTGAGGGCCAGGTGCGCCGGTTCGGCCCGGAGAAGTTCGCCCCCGCCTCCCTGCGGCTGCGACCATGCCGACGGTGCGGCAACCGCCGCGGTACCGATCACGGTGAGGGTTGCCGTCAGAGCTGCGATCCAGGCGCGTTTTTCGCTCTTCATATAGATCCTTCATGCGATGTTGTTCATGCAGGGCAGAGATCTAGATCGAGAACTGCGAGTAACTCTGGTCGAGCGGGAACGCGGCACACGCACATCGGGTGCCGCGGGCACAGCCTAGGCCATGCCACCGGCCGGAACCCGGAAGACGCCGCTTGCGGAGGAAAAAGAACTCCACCGTGCCCGTCCGCTCCGCGCGGACTTGACCTCGAGTCCACTCGAGCTTCTACGGTCCGAGTCATGAGCGACGAAATCATCAGCGAAGACACGACATCCACCGCCCCGACACCGGTGAGCGTCCTCGGTCTCGGCGCCATGGGCTCCGCCATCGCCGGAGTACTGCTGCGCAACGGCCACCCCGTCACCGTCTGGAACCGCACCGCGGGTCGCGGGGGGCCCCCCCCCCCCGGCCCGGGGCCCGGGGGGCCCCCCCCCCCCCGCCCCGGGGGGGCCGGCCCCCGGGGGGGGGGGGGGGGGGGGGGGGGGGGGGGGGGGGGGGGGGGGGGGGGGGGGCGGCCCCCCCCCCCCCCGCCCGGGGGGGGTGGGTGGAGGGGGGGGGGGGGGGGCCCCCCC
>NZ_JARWRU010000560.1 GCF_029867845.1 Nocardia farcinica
AACCTTCGCGTTGTTGCTCCCGGTGGAGGGGGCGGCGGCCGACCGCCCCTGCCCCCCGCCCCCGGGTCGGATCCGTGGATGCCCCCCATCTTTTCTTCCGGGTGGGGGGACTTCTCGCTGTATGGGGGAGCCTGGTCAGGCGCCGGCGCGGGTCGGCACGGCCATGGACGCGGCGGCCAGCAGTTGATCGAGGGCGCGCTCGACGTCTTCCTTCCAGCCGTGGTCGGAGTCGAGTTCCAGGCGCAGCCGGGGAAAGCGGTGGTGCGCGGCGACGACTTCGAAGCCGAAGTCCTCCAGGATCTCGGCGTCGATCATGCAGGTCTCCGGGGAACAGCCGGTGGGGGAGGGCTTCTCCCTGGCCGGGGCGCCGATGCGTTCCATCAACCGCATCGAACCCGCCAGCCGATCCGAGACCGGCTCGGAGGCGGGCGCCGAACGCAACCCGAAGGCCTCCAGCGCGCGCACGCCGCGACGGACCAGATCGGCCACCACCGCTTGGAGCAGGCGATGGGCGATGTCCCCGTCGTCATAGCCGGGCTCGGTGCACAGCGTGGTCAGCAGGATGGCGTCGGGGCTCACCGGCGAGGTGGGAAACAGACCGGCGCGCGGCACGGTGGTGGGCGGCGAGTAGAGCGCGCAACCGGCGGGCCTGCCCGCCAGGTGCGCGACCTGACCGCACGATCCCCACTCCAGCATGACCGTGGAGAGCCAGGCTTCCTTCTCGAAGACCGGATCGCTGAAGCTGTGGGAGTCCGCGGCGACAGCGGGATCGATCTCCCAGAACACACATCGCCTGGCGTGTGTGGGAAGTTTGTCCAACCCGTCGAGGGTCAGTGCTGTGACGCTGGTCGACACCGCTCTGTTCAGCCTCCAGCTGTCGGATTCATCCACGCTCACGCCGCATCACAGATCATCTTAGAACCTGCCTCATTCTCTGTGCTGTTGTCGTTCGGGGACCGCACCCACAGGCGTCGTCACAGTGACGTTTCGACGCCAGGGGCGAGGTCACGGGCTTTTCGGCCCTTTCTCGTCACTTGGTCACGCCTGGAGTTCTTGCTGCCGCTGCATGAGCGCCACGATCCGTTCGAGATCCTCCACCGAGCCGAACTCGACGACAATCTTGCCCTTGCGCTTGCCGAGGCTCACCGTCACACGGGTGTCGAAGGAGTTCGACAACCGCTCGGCGACGTCCTGCAGACCCGGCATGTGGATCGGCTTGCGCTTGGGCGCCGGGGGAGTATCGGCGGCATCGGGCTCGCGATTGGCCAGCGTCACCGCTTCCTCGGTGGCGCGCACCGACATGCCCTCGGCCACGATCCTGGCCGCCATCGCCTCCTGCGCCTCGGCGCCGCCCTCCAGGCCGAGTAGCGCGCGGGCGTGGCCCGCCGAGAGCACGCCCGCCGCGACCCGGCGCTGCACCGGGATCGGCAGCTTCAGCAGCCGGATCATATTGGTGACGACCGGACGCGACCGGCCGATGCGGGTGGCCAGCTCCTCGTGCGTGACGCCGAACTCCTCCAGCAGCTGCTGATAGGCCGCCGCCTCTTCGAGCGGGTTGAGCTGCACGCGGTGGATGTTCTCCAGCAGCGCGTCCCGCAACATCGCGTCGTCGGCGGTCTCCCGGACGATCGAGGGGATCGTCTCCAAGCCCGCTTCCTGGCAGGCGCGCCACCGCCGCTCGCCCATGACGATCTGGAAGCGGTCGACACCCGGCTCCACTCGGCGCACCACGATCGGCTGCATGAGCCCGAACTCGCGGATGGAGTGCACCAATTCGGCCAGCGCTTCGTCCTCGAAGACCTGGCGCGGCTGCTTGGGGTTGGGCTCGATCTGATCCGGCGGGATCTCCCGGTAGACCGCGCCCCCGGATAGCACGAGATCGCCGTCCGCGTTTCTGTCCACGTTCTCCGGCAGCGGCGACACCGCGGGCACCTCGGCCGGATCGACACCGATGATGACATCGGCCGCCGCCGTACCGAGACCGTTCGGAGTGGCGCCGAGCACCTTCTTCGCCGTGCCGGTGGGGACCGGCCGAGCAGGCGCGGGGCGGGCGGGGGCCGCCGTCCCGTTGGCGGCCGTCCCGTTGGGAACGGTCGTGGGAGCGGTGGGAATGGTGCCGAGCCCACCGGGGGCCGTCTCCGGGCCTGTGGGGATCAACGCGGCCAGACCGCGTCCCAGTCCGCCCTTCTTCGCCTGACTCATCGGCTCACCGATCCCTTCGCTAGTCCGCCGCCATCACACCGTGCCGAACCGACGCGGATCACTCCGCGCCACTCGCCAGCTGACGCGCCATCGCCCGCTGCGCGATTTCACGTCCAGCATCGAGATAACTCATCGCGCCCCGGGAGCCTGGATCATAATCGAGCACGGTCATTCCGTAGCCCGGCGCCTCGGAGACCTTGACGCTGCGCGGAATCACCGAGCGGAGCACCACGTCACCGAAGTGACCGCGCACCTCCTCGGCGACCTGGTCGGCGAGCTTGGTGCGGCCGTCATACATCGTGAGAAGCACGGTCGAGACGTGCAGCTCCGGGTTCAGATGCGCCTGCACCAGGCTGATATTGCGGATCAGCTGACCCACACCCTCCAGCGCGTAGTACTCACACTGGATCGGGATGAGGACTTCCTTGGCGGCGACCAAGGCGTTGACGGTCAGCAGGCCCAGCGAGGGAGGGCAGTCGATCATCACGTAGTCGATGTCGTAGCCCGCGATATTCGCTTCCTGGATGGCGGCTTTCAGTCGACCCTCACGCGCGACCATCGACACCAGTTCGATCTCCGCGCCCGCCAGGTCGATCGTGGCCGGGATGCACAGCAGACGTTCGCTGTGCGGGCTCACCTGGATCGCGTCCTGGACGCTGACCTCTCCGATGAGCAGTTCATAACTCGAGGGCACGCCGGAGTGGTGCGGGATACCGAGCGCGGTGCTCGCATTGCCTTGCGGATCGAGATCGATCACGAGCACCTTCATGCCCTGATGCGCCAGTGCCGCGGCGAGATTCACCGCGGTCGTCGTCTTGCCCACGCCACCCTTCTGGTTGGCGATGGTGATGATTCGTTGCTCGCGAGGTTTCGGCACGTCCACCTTTCCTGGATGTAGCATCCGGCTTGCTCGCTGGGCCTCGGCCGCGATCGGGGTCTCGTTGGGGGAGATGTGCCCGAAGGGCGTGCTACCGAATGCGTCCGCATCGACGTTGCTGGAGTCCAGCATCCCCGGCACACGCGACGTTGTTTCCCGTGAAACATTCGCCGGACCGCTCGACATAGACAGCTCCTAACCCGAGAACTACAGACCGCGCGCGACAGACCGGGTTCCGTCGCCGTGCCTCAAAACTGCTGTGTGTCGGCTCGAATCCGATGTGCGAACCGGGTGTGGACACCCGACCGGCCGGGCAGAAACGCCCCGCACACCCGAATCCCTCCGTGGCACCTCTGCTCACGCCCGACGCCCCATACTTTGCCAGCACGGGGCGCGCGAGGAAAGTTGAATCGCTGTGTAACGCATCGGTCCCGAGAAACACCGGCGATTCGTTTCACGTGAAACGCGGCGCGTCGCGAATTCGGGTCGCCGAGATGAAGTGGGCGGCTGTCGTGCCCTCGCGCCGTGCCCTCGCGCCGTGCCCTCGCGCCGCGCCCACGGACCGCGCCCACGGGTCGCGCCGTGTCCTCGCATCGCGCCGTGTCCTCGCATCGCGCTGCGCCCACACACCGTGCGCACTGAGCTTCACCCGAACCGACTCGATGAGCGTTCGTCACGCCGGCCCCTCGTCAGATGTTTCACATGAAACATGGCACGCCGCGATGTCCGATCCCCGTGGAGCGCAAACCGACCAAGCCCTACCCATCGCTTCACCCACGCACGGGTCATCACATCAACTCGCGCGTCCCGTTCGCCGCGCCCCGCGCCAGGTCCATCCATGTCGGCCAAGGCGAGGAGCCCGCTGCGCATGAAGCCGTCTACCGCAGCATCGCCGATCCCGGGCTCACGCTCGAGGCGCAAACAATGAAGCCCGATCCGGGGGGGCGCGAATGGACCCAGCCGTCCGACGCAGCTCGTCGGGTCCGAGACAAGTCCCCGCACACCGCCCAGCACGGTCGCCGTGGGTGCGGCCGGAACGAAGCTCGACCCGTAGCGGCGACCCGACTCCAGACG
>NZ_JARWRU010000561.1 GCF_029867845.1 Nocardia farcinica
CCCCCCCCCCCCCCCCCCCACGGCCTGGTCGTGTCCCTACGGCTCCTGGATCACCCTGACCGCCTCGTCGGCGTCGTCGGCGGACTCGCCCGCGGCGAGGAACCAGTGCGTGACCTCCCCTTCGGCGAGATCGTCGGCCACCGAGCCGGTGGGCAGCACCGAGAGCGCGCCCGCGACCGAGGTCGCGAGGAACTCAGCGAGCGCGGTCCGGCCCGCGTCGGCGGTGGTGTAGGTCGTCGACTCGTAGTCGATGTCCTCGCTGCGGCGCAGGCTGTCGCCGAGGTCGAGCGCCTGCTCCTGGCTCAGCGTGGACACCGTGCCGTCGACCAGTTCCACGAAGGCCGGGTGCTCCTCGCCGAGCGGGCGGACCCGGTCGGCGTAGGACACCGGATGGCCGGGTGCGGTGGCGATCTCGTCGCGCACCGCCTGATCGGCCAGCGACAGCCAGGCGACGCCGTCGTCGGCGCGGTCCTCGCGGGTCACGCCGAAGCGAGCGCCCGCCGACCGCACCGCGGCCGCGTCGAGCCCCGCGGCCAGCAGCACGGCCGCGCCCGCCTTCTGCACCGCCCAGATCGCCACCACCGAGTCCACCGACCGGGGCACGGCCACCGCGACCACGTCGCCGGGGCCGATCCCGCGCCCGATGAGCACCCGCGCGAGCTGCGAGGAGCGCCGGTCGAGCACGTGGTAGGCGATCTCGTTGTCGCCGTCGAGCAGCGCCGGGGCCTCCGGGTCGGCCTCGACCACCTCGGCGAGCACCTTGGCGACCGTCCTGGCGCCGAGGCGGCCCGGCTCGGGAGCCTGCGCCGCACCCGAATCGCCGAGCAGCGCCGCGCGTTCGGACTCGTCGAGGATGTCGATGTCGCCGACCGCGCCGACCGGATCGCCGAGCAGCGCGTCGAGCACCCGCAGCATGCGCGCGGCCAGCGTGCGCACCTCGTCCTCGCCGTAGCGGCTGGTCAGGTACTCGAAGGTGATCTCGAGCCTGCTCTCCAGCACCACCTGCAGGGTCAGCGGGTAGTGCGTGGAGTTGCTGACGCCGACACCGGTCACCGACATGCCGTCGATGTCGCTGGCCGCGGCGATGGCCTCGCGGTCCACCGGGTAGGACTCGAACACGTACAGGGTGTCGAACTGCGAGGCCACCCCGGCGGCGCGCTGGATGTCGGCCAGGCCGATGTAGTGGTGGTCGAGCAGGTCGGCCTGTTCGCGCTGCACCCGGCGCAGCTGGTCGCCGATGGCGGCGTGCTCGTCGATGCGCATGCGCACCGGCAGGGTGTTGATGAACAGACCCACCATGGTCTCCACGCCGGGCAGTTCCGCCGGGCGGCCGGAGACGGTGGTGCCGAACACCACGTCCGAGCGGCCGACGAGTCTGCCGACCAGGATGCCCCAGGCCGAGGAGATCAGCGTGTTCACGGTGATCCCCAGTTCGGCGCAGTGCTTGTCGAGCCTGCGCGTCTGCTCCTCGTCGAGCTCCACGGTGACCTTGCCGGTCTCGTACTGCTCGACGCCCTTGGCGGGCGGGGCGAACTCGGTCGGCTCGGACAGCCCCTCGAACGCCTCGGCCCACTTGCGCAGCGACTCCTGCTGGTCGCGGCCGTCCAGCCACTCCAGGAAGCCGCGGTAGGAGGCCACCGGCGGCAGCGCGGCGACCTCACCGCGCAGCGCGTAGAGCCCGAGCAGATCCTGCAGCAGCAGCGGCATCGACCAGCCGTCCAGCAGCACGTGGTGCGTGGTGATGGACAGGTGCCAGGCGTCGGCGCCGGTGCGGTACAGGGCGTAGCGCACCAGCGGCGGGGTGGCCATGTCGAACCGGTCGGCCTGGTCCTGGGCCAGCAGCTTGCGCAGCTGCCCCATCCGCTCGTCCTCGGGCAGGCCGGTCAGGTCGACCTCCTGCCATGGCACCTCCAGGCCGTCCACGACCACCTGCACGGCCTGGCCGTCGGAGTCGGTGACGAAGGCGGTGCGCAGGTTGTCGTAGCGGTCCAGGATGGCCTGCGCCGAGGCGTGCAGCCGTTCGGTGTCCACCGTGCCGGTCAGGTCGATCACGGCCTGCATGGTGTAGACGTCCACCGTGGCGGTGGTCATCAGCGCGTGGAAGAGCAGGCCCGACTGCAGCGGGGTCAGCGGCCACACCTCGGTCATACCGGGGTAGGTCTGCTCCCACCGCTCGATGTCGGCCTGGCCGACCCGCACCAGCGGCATGTCCGACGGGGTGAACCCGCCCGCGTCCGGCCGCTGCGCGTGCGCGGCGAAGGCGGCCAGCGCCTCGCCCCACAGCCGGGCCAGTTCGTCGGCGCGCTGCTCGGTCAGCACGCCCGCCGGGTGGGCGAAGGTGGTGACCAGCTCGCCGTCGATGACGGCCGCGTCGATGTCGAGCGCGCCCGCGGCGGGCAGATCCGCCGCGCGCGCGTCCACGATCCGCGCGGGCAGCTCGCCCAGGTAGCGGAAGCCGATCTGCCCGGCGGCGGGCAGTCCGAGCCTGCCGTAGCCGAGGCCACGGCCCGGCACCGCGAGCAGCTGCTCCTTGACCGCCTTGACGAGCCTGCCGAGGGCGGGGCCGCCGGCGAAGGCGTCGTCGAGGTCGTTCGCCGACAGGCCGGCCGCGGCCCGGTCGCCGCGCGCCGGGTAGGCGGGGTCGAACCTGCCGACGGTGCGCGCCAGGTCGGCGCCGGG
>NZ_JARWRU010000562.1 GCF_029867845.1 Nocardia farcinica
ACTCAACCCCGAGTCGTGGGCCATCAGCCGCTCGGACCGCATGATCAAGGGCCAGGACTCCCGCCACATCGCCTTCGGCAACTCGTTCAGCCAGGACGGCCACAAAGACCTCAAGGTCGACTACCTGCTCGCCAATCCGCCCTTCGGCGTGGAGTGGAAGAAAGTCAAGGAAGAGGTCGAGTGGGAGCACAAGAACCTCGGTGACGCCGGCCGCTTCGGCGCGGGCCTGCCCCGCATCAACGACGGCTCGCTGCTGTTCCTCCAGCACATGCTCTCCAAGATGAACTCCCCCGCGAACGGCGGCGGCCGCGTCGCCATCGTCTTCAACGGCTCCCCGCTGTTCACCGGCGCCGCCGAATCCGGCGAGTCCAATATCCGCCGCTGGATCATCGAGAACGACTGGCTCGAAGCCGTGGTCGCCCTGCCCGACCAGCTGTTCTACAACACCGGCATTTCCACCTACTTCTGGATTCTCACCAACCGGAAGACTCCCGAGCATCGGGGCAAGGTGGTGCTGCTCGACGCTCGCGACTACTGGGAGAAGATGCGGAAGTCGCTGGGCGACAAGCGCAAACGCATCTCCGATTCGCAGATCGAGGAGATCACCCGACTCTACGCCAATGCGATCGACGCCGCCGCAAACCCCGATCATCCCCAGCACGCCAAGGTAAAGGTTTTTGCCAACAGCGACTTCGGGTATCGGCGGATCACCGTGGAACGTCCGTTGCGGTTGCGCTTCGAGCTGACCGCCGAGGCGCTCGACAAGCTCGCCACCTCCGCTCAGATCGGCAAGCTCTACTCCGATGCCGAGGTCTTCCGGGCGCTCCTGCGTCCACTCGTCGGCACCGGCTGGGCTACCAAAGCCGAGGCCATCAACGCGCTGAAAGACGCCGTGGTCGGAGCCGGCGAGCCCTGGCCGACCGGAGCGCCGTTCGCCAAGCTGCTGCGCGAAACCCTCGGTGTTCGTGATCCCGAGGGGGAGATTCAGCTCATCAAGGGTGCGCCGGAGCCTGATCCGGAACTGCGGGACTACGAGAACGTGCCGCTCGCGGAGGATGTGGAGGAGTATCTCGCGCGGGAGGTGCTGCCGCATGTGCCGGATGCGTGGATCGACCACAGCAAGACCAAGGTGGGGTATGAGATTCCGTTCACTCGGCACTTCTATGTGTACACGCCGCCAAGGCCATTTGAGGGGCCGGAAACTTTTCGGACAGCGAAATTTTGGTCATCTCAAGCTGCCTGATTCCGATCGAACCATTCCGACTCTACTTCGTTCGGAGTGCGGTAGTCAATTGCAGAGTG
>NZ_JARWRU010000563.1 GCF_029867845.1 Nocardia farcinica
GGGGGCGGCCCCCCCCCCCCCTCGGGGGCGCCGGGGGGGCGCCCCCCCCCGGGCCCCCCGGCCGGGGGTGGGCCCACGGCCGGGACTACCGGTTCGTCACCAGGGCCGAGTTCGACGCCATGATCGAGGCCGGTGAACTGCTCGAGTGGGCGGAGATCCACGGCGGGCTGCAACGGGCGGGCACCCCGGCCGCGCCGGTGCGCCAGGCGCTGGCCGAAGGCAAGAACGTGCTGCTCGAGGTCGATCTCGAGGGCGCGCGCTCGGTGCGCAAGGCGCTGCCGGAGGCGCGGCTGGTCTTTCTGGCCCCGCCGAGCTGGGAGGAACTGGTCTCCCGCCTCACCTCGCGCGGCACCGAGACGCCCGAGGTCATCGAGCGCAGGCTCGCCACCGCGAAAGTCGAGCTGGCCGCCTGTGACGAGTTCGACAACGTCATCGTGAACGACGACGTGAACCACGCGTGTGAGCAGTTGGTATCGTTGTTCATCAGCACGAATTCGAGATAGTGCCCGGCGAAGGCGACCCGACCGGCATCGAGCGAGCGGCTCGCGCCGTGTCCGGTCGCCTGCCCGATCGTCTCGCACGACACACCAGCCCCATACGACCGCAGGAGCCTCCCCAGTGAGCGACACCAAGACCGTGCCCGCGTACGACACCCCGATCGGTCTGACCAATCCCCCGATCGACGAGCTGCTCGAGCGCACGTCGTCGAAGTACGCGCTGGTCATCTACGCGGCCAAGCGGGCGCGTCAGATCAACGATTACTACAACCAGCTCGGCGACGGCATCCTCGAGTACGTCGGCCCGCTGGTCGAGCCGGGCCTGCAGGAGAAGCCGCTGTCGGTCGCCATGCGCGAGATCCACGCCGACCTGCTCGAGCACACCGAAGGCGAGTGACTCCCGCCTTCGGGAGCCGCCCGGATCGGCCGGCACATCCGCTGGAACGCCGGCACCTCAGCTAGAACACGGAGGCGTAGTGACCACACGCATCGTCGTCGGCGTCGGTGGCGGGATCGCCGCCTACAAGGCCTGCGCGTTGATCCGGCGGTTCACCGAGACCGGGCATCAGGTCCGGGTGATTCCCACCGAGTCGGCCCTGCAGTTCATCGGCAGGGCCACCTTCGAGGCGCTGTCCGGTAATCCGGTGCACACCGACGTGTTCACCGACGTGCCGGAGGTGCCGCACGTGCGCCTCGGCCAGGAGGCCGATCTGGTCGTCATCGCCCCGGCGACCGCGGACCTGATGGCGCGCGCCGCGCACGGCCGCGCCGACGACCTGCTCACCGCCACGCTGCTCACCGCCCGATGTCCGGTG
>NZ_JARWRU010000564.1 GCF_029867845.1 Nocardia farcinica
GGGGGAAGCGCGCCCCGGGGGGGGGGGGGGGCCGGGGGGGGCGGGGCCGGTGGGCCCCGCCCCCCACGACGGTGCCCGCCACCACGGCCGCGGCCGAACAGGCCAGCCCGATCCGACGTGGAATCAACAGCTTCATCGATGTCTCCCCTGCTCACGGTGGCGGCTGCGCATGGTGGCCGATGGAGCCCGGCGATCGAGTCCTGCTGCCGGGGCAACTGGGCAGTAACCCATTTTCTGCAGACGGTACTTGATTTCCTGCTGCCATGATGCTTCGGGACGCACCTTCGGGAAGGATGGAGGTGCGACCGACCTGGCGCATCGGGCGAATTCGCACACCAGCGGATCGTCCACGGATAACGAAGCACATCCGCTTTTCCACACCTGCACGAGGAGCAGATTTGACCGACCTCATCGACTCTTCCGTTCCGGCGAAATCCACCGGAACCGATGCCGCCGCCCCGGGCGGGGCCGCGGCGCCCGCCACGGGCGAACGCGTGCGGGTGATCCGCGAAGGAGTGGCGTCGTACCTACCCGACATCGACCCGGAGGGCACCGGCGAATGGCTGGAGTCGTTCGACACGATGCTCGAGCGGGAGGGGCCGCAGCGCGCCCGCTACCTCATGCTCCGCCTGCTCGAGCGCGCGGGCGAACGGCACGTGTCGATCCCGGCGCTGACCTCCACCGACTACGTCAACACCATCCCGACCGAGAACGAGCCGTGGTTCCCCGGCGACGAGGAGGTCGAGCGGCGCTATCGGGCGTTCATCCGGTGGAACGCCGCGATCATGGTGCATCGCGCCCAGCGCCCCGGCATCGGCGTCGGCGGCCACATCTCCACCTACGCCTCCTCGGCGGCGCTGTACGAGGTGGGCTTCAACCACTTCTTCCGCGGTAAGGACCATCCCGGCGGCGGCGACCAGATCTTCATCCAGGGCCACGCCTCGCCCGGCATCTATGCCCGCGCCTTCCTCGAGGGCAGGCTCAGCGCCGAGCAGCTCGACGGCTTCCGCCAGGAGTACAGCCACGGCGGGCTCGGCCACGGCCTGCCCTCCTACCCGCACCCACGGCTGCTGAACAACTTCTGGGAATTCCCGACCGTGTCCATGGGCCTGGGCCCGATGAACGCGATCTACCAGGCGCGGTTCAACCACTACCTGCACGACCGCGGCATCAAGGACACCTCCGACCAGCACGTGTGGGCCTTCCTTGGCGACGGCGAGATGGACGAGCCGGAGTCGCGTGGCCTCGCGCACGTGGCGGCCATGGAGGGGCTGGACAACCTGACCTTCGTGGTCAACTGCAACCTGCAGCGCCTGGACGGCCCGGTCCGCGGCAACGGCAAGATCATCCAGGAGCTGGAGTCGTTCTTCCGTGGCGCCGGCTGGAACGTCATCAAGGTGATCTGGGGCCGGGAGTGGGACGCGCTGCTGAGCGCCGACCGCGACGGCGCGCTGGTGAACCTGATGAACACCACCCCCGACGGCGACTACCAGACCTACAAGGCCAACGACGGCGCCTACGTGCGCGACCACTTCTTCGGCCGGGACCCGCGCACCAAGGCGCTGGTGCAGAACATGAGCGACCAGGAGATCTGGAACCTCAAGCGCGGCGGTCACGACTACCGCAAGGTGTACGCGGCCTACGCGGCGGCCATGGCGCACAAGGGGCAGCCAACGGTCATCCTGGCCAAGACCATCAAGGGCTACACCCTCGGCAAGCACTTCGAGGGCCGCAACGCCACGCACCAGATGAAGAAGCTGACGTTGCAGGACCTCAAGGATTTCCGCGACCTGCAGCGCATCCCGATCAGCGACGCCGAGCTGGAGAAGGATCCGTACCGTCCGCCGTACTACCACCCCGGTATGCAGGCGCGCGAGATCCAGTACATGCTGGACCGGCGCAAGGCGCTCGGCGGCTTCCTGCCCGAGCGGCGCACCACGGCGAAGCCGCTGACGCTGCCGGGCGACGAGGCCTACAAGTCGGTGCGCAAGGGCTCGGGCAAGCAGAACGTCGCCACCACCATGGCGCTGGTGCGGCTGATGAAGGAGCTGTTGCGCGACAAGGAGATCGGCAAGCGCATCGTGCCGATCATCCCCGACGAGGCACGGACCTTCGGCATGGACTCGTGGTTCCCGTCGCTGAAGATCTACAACCGCAACGGGCAGCTCTACACCTCGGTCGACGCGGAGCTGATGCTGGCCTACAAGGAGAGCACCGTCGGGCAGATCCTGCACGAGGGCATCAACGAGGCGGGCTCGACGGCCTCGTTCACCGCGGCGGGCACCTCCTACGCCACACACGGCGAGCCGATGATCCCGCTGTACATCTTCTATTCGATGTTCGGCTTCCAGCGCACCGGCGACGGTCTGTGGGCCGCGGCCGATCAGCTGGCGCGTGGCTTCGTGCTCGGCGCGACCGCCGGGCGCACCACGCTCACCGGTGAGGGCCTGCAGCACAACGACGGTCACTCGCTGCTGCTGGCCTCCACCAATCCGGCCGTGGTGACCTACGATCCGGCCTTCGCCTACGAGATCGCCCATATCGTGCGCGACGGCCTGCGCAGGATGTACGGCGGCGGCAAGCCACAGGCGCATCCGAGCGCGCTGCCGGGCACCGAGCCGGTGGAGCGTGCGGACGACACCTTCGGCGGCGAGGACGTCTTCTACTACATCACCCTCTACAACGAGCCCTACCAGCAGCCCGCCGAGCCCGCGGACCTGGACGTGGCGGGCCTGCTCAAGGGCATCTACCGCTACAAGGCCGGCGGCGAGGGCGAGCTGCGCGCCCAGATCCTGGTCTCCGGCGTCACCGTGCCCGACGGTGTGCGGGCGCAGGCGCTGCTGGCCGAGGAGTGGGGTGTGCAGGCGGACGTGTGGTCGGTGACCTCCTGGGGCGAGCTGCGCAAGGAGGCGCTGGTCAAGGAGATCGCCGCGCTGCGCGATCCGGGCGCCGAGCCCGCCGTGCCCTACATCACCGAGGTCCTCTCGCGGGCCGACGGCCCGTTCGTGGCGGCGACGGACTGGATGCGGGCGGTGCCCGACCAGGTGCGCCAGTGGGTGCCCGGCGAATTCATCACCCTCGGCACCGACGGCTTCGGCTTCTCCGACACCCGTCCGGCCGCGCGCAGGCGGTTCAACGTCGACGCGCAGTCGATCGTGGTGGCGGCGCTGATCGGCCTGGCGAACGCGGGCCGGATCGACCGCGCGAAGGCCGTGGAAGCGGCGCAGAAGTACCGCATCTGGGATGTGGATGCCGCGCCGAAACCGGCCGTGGGTTCGGAGGACGATCTGGCATAGCGCAACATTGGAGGGTGGACCGTAAACCGCCGCGGCCGAGACGGATCTCGGAAGGCTCCTCCGAGCACGAGGTCTATCTGCCTACCGGAGCCCTCTCGCCGAACCGCCAGACCCGTGACCCGCTGCCGGACACGCTGCTCAAGAGGGTGAAGCAATTCTCCGGGCGGCTGTCCACCGAGGCGGTGGGCTCGATGCAGGACCGGTTGCCGTTCTTCGCCGATCTGGACGCCGCGCAGCGCGCGGGCGTGCAGATGCTGGTGCAGACGGCGGTGGTGAACTTCCTGGAGTGGTTGCAGGACCCGGAGAGCGACATCCGGTTCAGCCTGGACACCTTCCAGGTGATCCCACAGGATCTGGCGCGGCGGCTGACGCTGCGCCAGACCGTGGACATGGTCCGGGTGGCCATGGAGTTCTTCGAACAGTGGCTGCCCGCCCTGGCGCGCAACGACCGGCAGCTGGTCGCGCTCACCGAGGCGGTGCTGCGATACGGGCGCGAGCTCGGATTCGCCGCCGCCTCGGTGTACGCCAGCGCCGCCGAGTCCCGCGGCGCCTGGGACACCCGCCTGGAGGCGCTCGTCGTCGACGCGGTGGTGCGCGGCGACACCGGCCCGGACATGCTCTCCCGGGCCGCCACCCTCAACTGGGACGCCACCGCGCCTGCCACCGTGCTGGTGGGCACCCCACCCGGCGGGCACGGCGTGTCCGCGGTCGGGGCGGTGCACAACATCGCCGCCCGCCACGGCCGTGCCGCGCTGGCGGTGGTGCAGGGCACCCGGCTGGTGATGGTGGTCAGCGGCAATCTCGGCGATCATCACGCCAGTCCGTTCCTGTCCGACCTGCTGGCCGAGGTGTTCTCCGACGGCCCGGTGGTGATCGGCCCGACCATGCGCACCCTCGGCGCCGCCCACACCAGCGCGGTGGAGGCGCTGGCGGGCATGGAGGCCGTGGTGGGCTGGCGCGGGGCACCGCGGCCGGTGCACGCCTCGGAGTTGCTGCCCGAACGGGTGCTTCTCGGCGACAGGGGTGCGGTGGAGGCGTTGAACGAGTATGTTGTCCTCCCGTTGGAGGCGGCCGGATCGGCGCTGTCCGACACTCTCGATGCCTATCTCGATTGCGGTGGCGCGGTGGAGACCTGCGCGCGTCAGCTGTACGTACATCCAAATACGGTCCGGTACCGATTGAAGCGAATCGCCGAGATCACCGGCCGTGATCCGCTCAATGCGAGGGATGCGTACGTGCTCCGCATCGCCGCGACCATGGGTCGTCTGACACGAATGCGTAACGAAACGTCCCAATCCACCTCAGGTATCTCTCTGGAAACACACGAGCCCGAAGGCTTGTAACGGACGGATCGTTCTGTTCGATCGGGCCGGTCCACGTGGGTTTTTGTAGAACCCCCACAAAAGCCGTTCCAAACCTTCATTCGGCCCGACATCTCGTGCGGCGGGGCTCACAGTGTTTTCTTAGAGACGTGATCGCGTTGTTCGCCCCTGGACAGGGGTCCCAGACACCCGGCATGCTCGCCCCCTGGCTCGATCTCCCCGGTGCGAGTGATCGCCTCGCCCTGTGGTCCAAGGCCTCCGGCCTGGATCTGGTTCGTCTCGGCACCACCGCGACGGCCGAGGAGATCGTCGACACCGCGGTGACCCAGCCGCTGGTCGTCGCCGCCGCGCTGCTCGCCTACGCGCAGATCGGCGAGGGGTCAGGCGAGACGGATCCGCTTCCTGCCGATACGATCGTGGCCGGGCATTCGGTCGGCGAGTTCGCCGCCGCCGCCGTCGCCGGGGTCATCACCCCCGACGAGGCCGTCACCCTCGCCGCGATCCGCGGCGCGGAGATGGCGAAGGCGTGCGCGCTGGAACCGACCGGCATGTCCGCCGTGCTCGGCGGCGACGAGGCCGCCGTACTGGCTCGTCTCGAGGAACTCGATCTGGTGCCGGCCAATCGCAACGCGGTCGGTCAGATCGTGGCGGCAGGCAAGCTGGACGCGTTGGCCGAGCTGGCCGCGAATCCGCCGGAGAAGGCACGGGTGCGGGCGCTGCCGGTAGCGGGCGCCTTCCACACCGCCTTCATGGCTCCGGCCCAGGACGCGGTGGCCGAGGCCATCGCGCGGATCACGCCCGGTGAACCCACCAGGACCCTGCTGTCGAACTTCGACGGCAAGCCGGTGGCCTCGGGTCGTGACGCGATCGACAAGCTCGCCGCCCAGGTAACCCGGCCGGTGCGCTGGGATCTGTGCTCCGAGACGGTCCGCGCCGCCGGTGTGTCGGCGGTGGCGGAGCTGCCGCCGGCGGGAACGCTGGTCGGCATCGCCAAACGAGAGCTGAAGGGCACGCCGACGCTGGCGTTGAAGACCCCCGAGGACCTCCCCGCCTTCGCGGCGCTGGGGAACTCCGGCTAGCTTTCCACCGCGACCGTTCGCCGTAATGACGCCCGGTCGTGACCGAATCGTCGGTAATAGCCGGCGGTCGCGGTCCGAAAACCACATAGAAGCCCCCGGATATGAATCCCCTCCCGGGGGACACGCCTTACCGAGAAACTAGAAGGGAGCCACGAAGTGGCCGCTCTGACCCAGGAACAAATCGTCGAGGAACTCGGCAAGATCATCGAAGAGGTGACGGGTATCGAACCCTCCGAGGTGACGCTCGAGAAGTCCTTCGTCGATGACCTGGACATCGACTCGCTGTCCATGGTCGAGATCGCTGTGCAGACCGAGGACAAGTACGGCGTGAAGATCCCCGACGAGGATCTGGCCAGCTTGAAGACGGTCGGAGACGCTGTCTCCTACATCCAGAAGCTCGAGGCCGAGAACGCTGAGGCGGCCGCGGAGCTCAAGGCCAAGTTCGACGGCGAGTAGGGCCGAAACAGTGACCACTCCTTCCACCTTGAATGGGAATTTCCCCAACGTCGTCGTGACGAGCATGGCGGCTACCACGTCGATCGCGGGCGACGTCGATGCGACGTGGAAGGGACTCCTCAACGGCGAGAGCGGCATCGAGGCTCTCGAGGATTCCTTCATCGAGGAATACAACCTTCCGGTCCGCATCGGCGGCCATCTGAAGGTGAACCCCGACACCCTGCTCACCAGGGTGGAAATCCGTCGCATGGCGTATGTCGAGCGACTCGCGACCGTACTCGGTCGTGAGGTGTGGAAGAACGCGGGCAGCCCCGAGGTCGACCCCGACCGGCTGGCCGTCGCGATCGGCACCGGACTCGGTGGCGGCGATGCCCTGATCGACTCGGTCGACAAGCTGAAGAACGGTGGCTATCGCAAGATCTCGCCGCTGGCTGTTCAGATGGTCATGCCGAACGGTCCGTCGGCCTGCGTCGGGCTCGAGTTGAAGGCCAGGGCAGGAGTGGTCACTCCGGTCTCGGCGTGCTCGTCCGGTTCGGAAGCCATCGCGAACGCGTGGCGGATGATCGTGATGGGTGATGCCGACATCGTCGTCACCGGCGGCGTCGAGGGCTACATCGACGCGCTGCCGATCGCCGCGTTCTCCATGATGCGTGCCACCAGCAGCCGCAACGACGATCCGAAGGGCGCCTCGCGTCCCTTCGACAAGGATCGCGACGGCTTCGTCTTCGGTGAGGCGGGCGCCCTGATGGTGCTCGAGACCGAGGAGCACGCCAAGGCTCGCGGCGCGACCATCCATGCCCGCCTGCTCGGCGCGGGCATCACCTCCGACGGCTACCACCTGGTCGCCCCCGACCCGGAGGGCACCGGCGCGGCCCGCGCGATGACCCGCGCGATGCAGTCCGCCGGCCTGAGCAAGCAGGACATCACCCACATCAACGCGCACGCCACCGCCACACCGATCGGTGACACGGCGGAGGCCAACGCGATCAACAAGGCGGTGGGCAACCACCCCTCGGTGTACGCGCCCAAGTCGGCGCTGGGTCACTCGATCGGCGCGGTCGGCGCGCTGGAGTCGATCCTCACCGTCATGAGCATCCGCGACGGCATCGTTCCGCCGACTCTGAACCTGGAGAACCAGGATCCCGAGATCGACCTCGACGTGGTGAAGGGCGAGGCCCGCCACCAGAAAATCGAATACGCGATCAACAACTCGTTCGGTTTCGGTGGGCACAATGTTGCCCTCGCCTTCGGTCGCGCATAGTCGCTCGATCGACAGCTCAACGATCCCGGTGGGGTCGGCCGATGAACAGCGGCCTGCACCCCACCGGGTTTTTCGAATCCACGGTCTTTTCGGCCATCTGCCGCGACCCGCGGCACACACTCTTTCTGATGAGGAGAAAACGCGATGACGATCATGGCACCCGCGTTTACACCGGAGACAGCGACCGACCCTCGTGATCCGATGGGCCGGCTCCAGCGCTTCTTCGATCCGGGCACGGTGCTACCGCTGCATCCCCGCGACAAGTCCGGCGTGCTCGCCGCCATCGGCGAGGTCGACGGCGTGCGCACCGTCGCCTACTGCTCGGATGCGATGGTCATGGGCGGCGCGATGGGCGTCGAGGGCTGCAAGCACATCGTCGACGCGATCGACACCGCCATCGATTCCGGCATCCCGGTGGTCGGCCTGTGGCACTCCGGCGGCGCCCGGCTCGCCGAGGGTGTCGAGGCCCTGCACGCGGTCGGCACCGTCTTCGAGGCCATGGTCCGCGCGTCCGGCCTGGTCCCGCAGATCTCGGTGGTGCTCGGCTTCGCCGCGGGTGGCGCGGCCTACGGTCCGGCGCTGACCGACATCGTCATCATGGCTCCCGAGGGCCGGGTCTTCGTGACCGGTCCCGACGTGGTCCGCACCGTCACCGGTGAGCAGGTCGACATGGCCACCCTCGGCGGCCCGGAGACCCACGGCAAGAAGTCCGGCGTGTGCCACATCGTCGCCGACGACGAGGCCGACGCCATGCACCGTGCCCGCAAGCTGGTGTCGATGTTCGCCGAGCAGGGCGAATTCGACATGGTCGCCGCCGAGCACGGCGACGTCGACCTCAAGGCTCTGCTGCCGGAGTCGGCCAAGCGCGCCTACGACGTCAAGCCGCTGGTGCACGAGCTGCTCGACAACGTCGACGGCGAGTCCTCCTTCGAGGAGCTGCAGGCGGGCTACGCGCGCAGCATGGTGGTCGGCCTCGGCCGCCTCGGCGGTCGCACCGTCGGCGTGCTGGCCAACAACCCGCTGCGCCTCGGCGGCTGCCTGAACTCCGAGAGCGCCGAGAAGGCCTCGCGCTTCGTGCGCCTGTGCGACGCCTTCGGCATCCCGCTGATCGTCATCACCGACGTGCCCGGCTACCTGCCCGGCGTCGGCCAGGAGTGGGAGGGCGTGGTCCGCCGCGGCGCCAAGCTGCTGCACGCCTTCGCCGAGGCCCGCGTCCCCCGCGTGACCCTGGTGACCCGCAAGATCTACGGCGGCGCGTACATCGCCATGAACGCCCGCTCGCTCGGCGCCACCGCGGTCTACGCCTGGCCCGGTTCCGAGGTGGCCGTCATGGGCGCCAAGGCCGCTGTCGGCATCCTGCACAAGAAGGCGCTCGCGGCCGCTCCCGAGGAGGAGCGCGAGGCGCTGCACGAGCGTCTGACCGCCGAGCACGAGAAGATCGCGGGTGGCGTCGACCGCGCGCTGGCGATCGGCGTGGTGGACGAGGTCATCGACCCGGCCAAGACTCGCAGCGTCATCGCCGCCGCGCTGGCCGCGGCTCCCTCGCGCCCCAGCCACCACAAGAACATTCCGCTGTGACGCGGCGCCACGCTCAGATCAGGGCTGTGAACTGAGCCGAAGCGGATCGCACGGCGAGGGACCGCCCCCGGCCACCATACGGGGGCGGTGGGGTTTTGGTGGGGGCCCCCGGCCGGGGGGGGGGGTGGGAAGGGGGATGGGCGGAGAGGGTGTAGCCCCCGCGCCCGGGTGGGTGACCCGC
>NZ_JARWRU010000565.1 GCF_029867845.1 Nocardia farcinica
AGCCTGCCCGGCGCACGCCGACGCGCAGTTCGAAGCCGGAGCCGGTGACAATGCCCGCCCGCAGGTCGGTGGCGGGGTGGACGGCCGGTGGCCTGCCGTTGTCGTCGCCGACGCTGATGCGGCGCACCGGTTCGCGGACGATCTCGTCGACCCAGGTGAAGGCGCGGGCGCCGGAGAGGGCGCGGGGCCCCTCGGCGCCGTGGACGCGGGCGCAGACATTGCCGCGCAGCAGGATGACGGTGCCGTCCTCGGTGGGTGCGACCACGCCGAAGGCAGGGGGTTCGGCGCCGCCGCCGAAGACCACGCCCGCCAACCGCCGGGCGATGGCGGCGCCGGGGTGCTCGCCGCCCGCCTCGGCTTCGACGGCGTCGAGGATCAGTTCGGCGGAATCCGTCTCGGCCAGATACACCACCGCCGTCCCGAACCGTGCGACCAGTCCCGCACCTGGTGCGATGCCAACCGTCGACGGGGTCTTAGCCACCCGGCAACCTCCTTTTCCGCGCCTCAACGCGGTCCAGGATAGTGAATTTCGCGGAACCGGGCCGCCCGGCGGAGCAGATCCGTGGTGGCGGTGCGCATTTGTCGCATTCCGAACCGATCACCCCGGAAAAATACGGCCGTGCAGCGTTTTTCGCGGATCGGCGATAGCATTCGCCTACCGTTGTTTCGGCGTCGTCGATATCGCGGCCGGATCGCCGTGATCGGATCACCGTCGCATTTCGCGGAAAAATCGATCGGTTTCGCCGCGACCGGCGACGACACTGGAACGGTGACATGTGTCAGAGAGGCAGTCGAGGCCGATATTCCGGTCCTGCGGGAAATCGAACGAGCCGCCGGAGAACCGTTCGCCCGGGTGGGCATGATCGAAATCGCCGAGGACGAACCGCCGAGCGTCGAAGCGCTGCGCGGTTACCTCGAGGCGGGACGCGCCTGGGTGGTCGAGGAGGACGGCGCGGTCGTGGCCTACCTGGTCGCCGACCTGATCGACGGCAACGCCCACATCGACCAGGTCTCGGTGCGGCCGGAACTGCGGGGACGCGGATTGGGCAAGCTGCTCATCGACCGGCTCGTGGCATGGGCGCGCGAGCGCGGACTGGCCGCGATCACCCTGACCACCTTCACCGAAGTCCCGTGGAACGGGCCGTATTACGCGCGCATCGGCTTCCGGCAGCTGCCGCCCGAGGAACGGACGCCGGGGCTGCGCGCGGTGTGCGCCGCCGAGGCAGCGCACGGTCTGGAACGCTGGCCACGCACCTGCATGCGCGCCGAGGTCTCTGCCTGGCAGGCCGGATAGCGCCCCGCGCTCACCGCCCGGTCGCCCTCGGTGCGGCGATCGCCGTCTCGGCGGCGGCCAGCGCGGCCGCCCTGTCCTCGGCCACGAGCCCGATCCGGCTGCGCCGGTCGAGCAGGTCGTCCTCGGTGAGCGCGAGCTCTCGGGCGCGGGCGAAGGCGAACTCGGCGGCCAGCACGTCCATGCCGGGCGCGACGGGCGCGGCCAGCGCGGGATCGCTGTCGGCGAGAGCGAGCACATCGGTGGCCTCCGAGCCGTAGCGCTCGACCAGGAGCGGCGGCGCGGGAACGCGGTCGCGCGCCGCGCCGGTGACCGCGCCGACCAGCGGCAGTGCCCGGGTCCGGCACGGGGCGGCCGGCAGTCCGTTCGCCGCGACGACGGCGTCCACGACGTCCTCGGCCATCCGGCGGTAGGTGGTGAGCTTGCCGCCCACCACCGTGAACGCGCCGTTCGAGGACCGCAGGACGGCGTGTTCACGGGAGATGTCGGCGGTGCTGCCGTCGTCGGTGCGCAGCAGCGGACGCAGGCCGGCGAAACGGCCGCGGATGTCGGCGCGGGTCAGCGGCACGCGCAGCGCCGGGTTGACGGTGTCGAGCAGGAAGTCGATCTCGGCCTCGGTCGGTTCGGGCTCGTCGGGCACGGGCCCCGGCGCGTCCTCGTCGGTGAGACCGAGATAGACGCGGCCGTGCGCGGCGGGCAGGGCGAAGACGAAGCGGCCGACGCAGCCCGGCCCGGGCCCCCTGAGCGAGGCGGCCCGACCCCCGAAGGCCGCGGCGTCGAACACCAGGTGGGTGCCCCGGCTCGGGCGCAGTTCGATGCTCGGGTCCAGCCGGTCGGCCCATACGCCGGTGGCGTTGACGACGGCCCGCGCGCGCACGGACAGCGATTCGCCGGTGCGGGTGTCGGTGAGCGTGGCACCGTCGCCGGAGATCGACTCGGCGGCGACCCGGGTGAGCACCAGCGCGCCCTCGGCGGCCGCCGTGCGCGCCAGTGCCACCACCAGTCTGGCGTCGTCCACCAGCTGCCCGTCCCACGCCTCGAGGCCGCCGCGCAGCCCGGCCCGGCGCACCGACGGGGCCAGCCGCGATGCCTCGGCGGCCGCCACCCGGCGCGGGCGCGGCCGGATCGCCCCCCGGGGGCCCCCGCGGCGGCGCCCCCGGGCGCCCCCCCGGCAGCCCCCGCGGGGCAGCGCCCCCCGCGCGGGGCCCCT
>NZ_JARWRU010000566.1 GCF_029867845.1 Nocardia farcinica
CCCCCCCCCCCGCCCCCCCCCCCCCCCGGGCGCGCCCTGCCCCCCCCCCCCACGCGGCCCCCCGCGGGGGCCCCCCGCGCCGACATCGGGCCCTGCCAGGGCAGGCCGGGCACGGCGAAGACCGCCGCCGTCAGGGCGGCCAGCGCCCAGGCCGCGCCCGCGAGCCGGGACTGGGTGCCCGCCACCAGCGCGCCGAAGCCCGTGCCCGCGGCGGCGGGGATGCCGTGGCAGGCGAGCACTACCGCCACCCGGCCCAGCGCCACGGCCAGACCGACGGCGAGCCAGCACTGTTCGCCGATCAGCGTCGCGAACGCGAACGCCTGCGCGCCGACCGCGAACACGATCGCCGCGACGCCGAACGGGCCGACGTCGCCGCCCTTCATGATCGCCCTGGCGCGTTCGGGCGGCCCGTAGCTGCCCAGCCCGTCGGCGGTGTCGGCCAGCCCGTCCAGATGCATGCCCCTGGTCCCCATGGCCAGCGCGCCCACGGTCAGCAGCGCGGCCAGCGGCGTGCTCGCGCCGAGTTAGGTCAACGTCCAGGCCACCCCGGCGGCGAGCACGCCGAGGGCTGCCCCGACCAGCGGGGCCAGCGTGATGGCGCGGGCGGCGCCGGGGCGGTCGACCTCCTCGGGCCCGCGCACCGGCAGCACGCTCAGCCAGGAGAACGCCAGCCGGACGCCCTCCGGCCAGGACATCCGGCGCGGCGCGGTCATTTCGTGAGGTTCGTGGCGGGGGTGTCGCTGTCGGGGGTGCTCACGCCCGCCTCCTCGAAGGTGGCCATCTCCGCGAGCGCGGCCACCGCGCCGCGCAGGACGGGCAGGGCCGCGACCGCGCCGGAGCCCTCGCCGAGGCGCATCTCCATCTCGATCAGCGGCTCCAGCCTCAGCTGCTTCAGCGCGAGGGAGTGCGCGGGCTCGGTGGAGCGGTGCCCGGCCACCCACCACGCGCTCGCGCCCGCCGCCAGGTCCTCGGCCACCAGCGCCGCCGCGGTCACCACCACGCCGTCGAGCATCACCGGGGGGCGGCGCTGGGCCGCGCGCGCCAGGAAGCCCGCGGTCGCGGCGATGTCGGCGCTCGCGGCCACTCGCAGCAGCGCGACCGGATCCTTGGCCACCGGCCGCGCCCGCCACATGGCGTCGCGGATGGCGGCGACCTTGCGGATCCAGCCCGCGTCGTCGATGCCGGTGCCGCGGCCCACCGCCGCCACCGGTTCGGTGTCGGTGAGGGTGGCGATCAGCACGGTGGCCGGGGTGGTGTTGCCGATCCCCATGTCGCCGGCGATGAGCAGGTCGGCCCCCGCGTCTATCTCCTCGTCGGCGATGGCGACGCCCGCGGCGAGCGCGGCGTCGACCTCCTGTGCCGTCAGCGCGTCCTCGCGGTCGATGCTGCCGCTGGAGCGGCGGACCTTGTGCGCGCTGATCGAGGGATCGGTGTCGCCGTCGACCGCCATGTCGGCGATGCGGACCGTGGCGCCCGCCGTGCGCGACAGCGCGTTGATCGCCGCGCCGCCCGCCAGGAAACCGGCGACCATCTGCGCGGTCACCTCGCGCGGATAGGCCGAGACGCCGTTGGCCGCGACGCCGTGGTCACCGGCGAACACCACCACCCGCGCGCGCTCGAACTGCTGGGGCGGGCACACGCCCTGGCAGGCCGCGACCCAGTTGCCGAGCCGCTCCAGCCTGCCCAGCGAGCCCGCGGGCTTGATCAGCCGCGCCTGGCGCGCCTCGGCCAGGGCGTGAACTCCCGCGTCGGGGGGTGCAACCGGTCCGAATCCGTGTGTCACTGGTCGAGCCTCTCGGGTCGGGCAGCGGCGTCCGCGCCGCGGATGGTCGTCGCCCAATATTGCCCCTCCGCGTCGTGCGGACCGAATACCGCCCTCGTCAGCCGGCCGGCCTGCGCCCGAACCGGCGCCGGTACTCGACCGGAGCCAGTCCGATCTGACGTTGGAAATGGTGGCGCAGCAGGGCCGCGGAACCGAAGCCGCAGCGGGCGGCGATCTGTTCCAGGCCGAGCGGGGTGTCCTCCAGCAGGTGCTTCGCGTGCAGGATGCGTTGTGTGGTCAGCCATTTGACCGGGGTGGTGCCGGTCTCGGCGGCGAAGCGGCGGGCGAAGGTGCGGGTGGACATGGCCGCGCGGGCGGCCAGCTCGTCGACGGTCATGGGACGGTCGAGGTGCTCGGTCATCCACTCCAGGATGTCGCCGAGGTTGTCGGAGGAGCATTCCGGCACCGGCCGTTCGATGAACTGGCGCTGACCGCCGTCGCGCTGCGGCGGCACCACCATGCGGCGTGCGATGCCGTTGGCGGCGGCGCTGCCGATCTCGCGGCGGACCAGGTGCAGGCAGGCGTCGATGCCCGCGGCGGTGCCCGCGCTCGTGATCAGGTCGCCCTCGTCGACGAACAGCACGTCCGGGTCGACGGTGGCCTCGGGATAGCGTTCGGCGAGCTGGTCGGCGTAGCGCCAGTGCGTGGTGCACTTGCGCCCGTTCAGCAGGCCCGCCTCCCCGGCCAGGAAAGCGCCCGAGCAGACCGTCAGCACGGTCGCGCCCGCCCGGTGGGCCTCGCGGACCGCCTCGATCAGGCGCGGATCGATCGGGCCGGTGAGCACCTGCACGGGCGCGGCGGGGATGACGACCAGGTCGGCGTCCCCGGTCTCGGCCAGGTCGTGGGCGGGGGTGACGGTGACGCCGGGCGTGGTGGAGGCCAGCGGCCTGCCCGGCTCGACGCCGCACACCTTGAAGTCGAAGCCCGGCAGCCCGTCGGCGGTGCGGTCGAGGCCGAAAACCTCGCAGACCACGCCGAATTCGAACATGGCCAGCTTCTCGAACAGCACGACGGCGACCTTCGACAGCATCCACCGAGTCTAACTGGCCGAAATTCGACGAACTATGTCAGAACAGCCACTTTCGGGGGAAATTTGCCGATCGCAAACTTACTGCCATGCTCACTCTTCTGCTCGCCCTCGCCGGCCTCGCCCTCCTCGTGTTCCTCCTGACCAGGGGCTGCGGCTGGGCCGGTTCCTCCGACGCGGTCGATCGCGACCTGGAGCGGACCCGCGCCGAGATCGCCGCCATCGCCGGCCGCGCCGACCACCGCTGACCGTCCCCGACCACCGCTGACCCTCCCCGACCGGCCCCCCCCCCCCCCCGCCCC
>NZ_JARWRU010000567.1 GCF_029867845.1 Nocardia farcinica
CCCGTCGCTCGCCCGAGCGCCGGGGCGGTCGTGGGATGTCCGGTATGTACTATTTTATTTGCGCAAGCAACCAAAATTATAGTTGGTTTATGCAACCAATCAAAACGAGGAGGTCACCGAAGACGGTGTCGACCGAAACAGCCCAGGACCTGATCAAGGAGTTCTATCTGATCGGCCGGGCTGTCCGGGGTGCGCTGACGCATCCCGACGAGAGCCTGCTGCTGCCCGGCGCGATCGGGGTGCTCGGCACCCTGCACGCGCGCGGATCGTGCAGACAGGGCGATCTCGCGGGCGAGCTGTGCATCAGCCCCTCGGCGTTGAGCAGGCACGTGACCGAGCTCGTCGCGGCGGGCTACATCACGCGCTCGCCCGACCCCAGCGACGGGCGCGCCACCCTGGTCAGGGTCACCGACTCCGGCCGGGCACTGCTCGAACGCATCCAGGTCTCCCGCGCGCAAGGACTGCAAGAGGTTCTCACCGAGTGGGACGAGGCCGATGCGAAACGAGCCTGCGCGGCGATGCAGAAACTCAGAACCTCGTTGGCTCATTACGCACAGATCGACAACGCACAGACCGAGCACGCACACCGCAGCGACGCGGGCGTGGACAAGGCGGCGATGACAGAAAGTCAGGAAGTGGATGTCTAGTTCAGTGGAGACGGTGGATCGGGATCCCGATGCCATGACCCATCGCGAGGTGCTCGAGGCGATGACGGGCCTGCTCGCGGCGCTGTTCACCGCATTGCTCAGCACCACCATCGTCGCGAACGCGCTGCCGACCATCATCGGCGACCTACAGGGCTCGCAGACCGCCTACGCCTGGGTCATCACGACCGCGCTGCTGGCCAACGCGGCCTCGACCCCCATCTGGGGCAAGCTCGCGGATCTGTTCAACAAGAAGATCCTGGTCCAGCTCTCGATCGTCATCTTCGTGGCCGGCTCGGTGCTGGCAGGCTGCGCGCACAATGTCGACCTGCTGCTGGTGGCCCGTGTGTTCCAGGGCATCGGCATGGGCGGCCTGACCGCACTGGTCGTGGCCATCATCGGCTCGATCGTCTCGCCGCGTGAGCGCGGCCGGTACTCCGGCCTGATGGGCGCGGTCATGGCCGTGTCCATGTCCGGCGGCCCGATCCTCGGCGGCGTGATCGTCGACAGCCCGCTGGGCTGGCGCTGGTGCTTCTTCGTCTGCGTGCCGCTGGCCGTGATCGCGCTGGTGCTGCTGCAGCGCACCCTGCGCCTGCCCACCGAACGCAAGCAGGACGTGTCCATCGACTGGCTCGGCGCCCTCCTGCTGACCGCCGGTGTGTCGGTGCTGCTGATCTGGGTGTCCTTCGCGGGCAAGGCGGGCTACTACGCCTGGGCCTCCAAGGAGACCGCGCTCTACGTCTCCGTCGGCGTGCTGCTGCTGGTCGCCACCGTGGTGGTGGAATCGCGGGCCAAGGCCCCGATCATCCCGCTCAAGATCGTCACCGAGCGCACCACCGGCCTGGCCATCATCGCCTCCATCGCCGTCGGCATCGGCATGTTCGGCGCGACCACCTTCCTGGGGCAGTACTACCAGACCGCGCGCGCCTACTCGCCGACCGCCGCGGGCATCCTGACCATCCCGATGGTCGCGGGCATGCTCGTCGCCTCGGTGGTGTCGGGTCAGATGATCACCCGCTTCGGCAAGTGGAAGCCGTTCGTCATCGGCGGTGCGGTGCTCATGGTCGTCGGTTTCGGCCTGCTGGCCACCATCGACCACGCCACCAACCTGTGGCTGGTCGGCGGCTACATCACCATCGTCGGCCTCGGCACGGGCATGATGATGCAGAACCTGGTGCTGGCCGTGCAGAACACCGTCAGCGTGCAGAACATCGGCGCCGCCTCCGGCAGTGTCGCGTTCTTCCGTACCTTCGGCGGCGCGATCGGCGTCTCGGTGCTCGGCTCCGTGCTGGCCACCCGGGTGGCCGATCTGTCCGCCAAGGGCCTGGCCGAGCTGGGCGTGCCCGCGGGCTCGTCCTCCGGCGGCGGCAACCTCGACCTGACCGCGCTGCCCGAGCCGGTGCTGGCCGTCATCCGTGCCGCCTACGGCGACGCCACCGGCAGGCTGTTCCTCATGGCCGCCATCGCGACCTTCGTCGCCCTGCTGGCCACCCTGCTGCTGCCGAACCGCCCGCTGCGCACCACGATCGACCTCGATCCCGCCGACGACCCGCTGCGCGAGCGGGACGCCGCCCTGACCGACGCCGAGGTCGAACTGACCAAGGCGCCCGCGACCCCGGCCGAACTGGTCGAGGACGCGAAGGTTCCGGCCGCCGACCAGCGCGTCTGAACCAGCGGGTGATCCGGGCACACGATGCCCGCCACCACCCGGCAACCGCACGACGGGGCCGGGAGAACACCGAGCGGACACCCTCCGCGCACCGTTCTCCCGGCCCCGTCGGCGTGTCAGGACACGGTGCGCGAATCCTGGTCCGTCATGCGCGTGCGGTATGGCCATGACCACGGCCACCGGAAATCGTTGAAAATTGTTTGTTTGACTCCCGGTTCGCGCGGGTTTCCTGGTCCCAAGCTCAACCAAGGATCGAGAGGCAAAAGCATGAGCGCGGAAGCGAATACGTACTCGGGTTCGACGCACAACGGCGGCAACGCCGCGGGCGACTCGTACGACAACCTGGAGCCGTGGTTCGACAAGCTCGCAGCCCTCGACCCCGCCGACCCGCACCGCGCCGAGGTGCGCGAGCACATCATCACCCTGTGCCTGCCGCTGGCCGAGCACATCGCCGCCCGCTTCCGCGGCCGCGGCATCGAACACGACGACCTGCAGCAGGTCGCCTACGTGGGCATGCTCGGCGCGGTCGACCGTTACGATCCCTCGCGCGGGGCCAGCTTCCTCGGCTTCGCCGTCCCCACCATCATGGGCGAGGTCCGCCGCCACTTCCGCGATCACGCCTGGAGCGTGCGAGTGCCGCGCGGCACCAAGGAATTGCAGGGCAAGATCGCGCCCGCGGTGGAGAAGCTGTCCCAGGAACTGGGCCGCATGCCCCGCCCGAGCGAGATCGCCGCCGAACTCGGCGTCGACCGCACCGAGGTCACCCAGGCCATGATCGCCGCCAACTGCTACAACACCGACTCCCTGGACGCGAGCCAGCAGGACGAGGAGGGCAGCAGCCGTCCCATCGTCGCCCGCCTCGGCAGCGAGGAGCCCTGCTACCGGCTGCTCGAGGACGCCATGGCCGTGCGCCCGCTGCTGGCCGCCCTGCCCGAGCGGGAACGCGACGTGCTGCGGATGCGCTTCTTCGACAACCTCACCCAGGTCCAGATCGCCGAACGCATCGGCGTCTCCCAGATGCAGGTCTCGCGCATCCTCACCCGCACCCTCACCCGGCTGCGCGAGGAAGCCCTCGCCGAGCCGCCCGCCCGCGCCGTCGCCGCCGCCTGAACCGGCCCCGTACCCGACGACGGCTCCGAAAGCCATGGGACACAGCGGCTCTCAGGCGTCGAACAGCAGGTACAGCCCGGTGAAGGTGTAACCCACCATCACCAGCATCAACGCCAGCTGACCGGTCAGCCGATGCCGCGGCGGCAGCAACCGCAGGCAGCGATCGTGGGCGGCGGTCACCCCGAGGATGTGGCCCGCCAGAACGGCCGCCACCTTGATCGACCCCAGCACCGCGGGATGCGCCGAGAGCACGTAGTGCACCTCCAGATTCCCGAGCAGCGGCAGCGACCAGCCGAGCCCCAGCGGATCGGCCAGCAGGATCAGCGTCGCCTGGCCCTTCTCCACCAGGAAACTCAGGTAGTGCGCCACCACATAGCCCGCGATCACCGGAACCAGGCTGTGCGCCAACCGGATCGGCAGCATCGCCCGCTCCGCGCCGGACACCCCGCCGGTCGCGCGGGCCGCCAGAGTGAAGGCCGCGGCCACGATTCCGATCACGGCGAGCAGCCCGGCCGTCTGGAACAGTGTGCGCGACGGCGTCGAATTGCCCGCGAGGTCGAGCGTCAGATCCCGCCATCCCGCCGAGGCCGAAAGACTGTCGAACGCGGTCGATCCCAGCAGGGTCGCGGTCACCCACCATGCCGGCCGACGCCGGAGCGCCCGCCAGATTGTTCAGCGGCCACCGCAGCGCGAGTTCACCCGATTCGCGCCGGGACAGAGGGCTCAACCGCGCCATGAGCGAGCTGTACACCTCGAGCGGATCACCCCGCTCGGCCCACACCGTTCCGAACACGATCAGTCCCGCCAGCCCGATCACCACGTACCCGGCCAGCCACGCCGTCACCGCCGTGACCGAACCCGGCTCCGGCGAGGCCAGCTCCAGCCACACGAAGCTGAACAACCCGAGCGCCGCGGGCCGCATCCCCCACCCGCCGGGATAGGGCAGCAGCCCCCGCGCCGGATCACGGCCCGCCATCCGGCAGCCGAGGCGGTGCAGCGCCCGCACGGGGGAGACGATCTTCCAGACCGGCCCCACCAGCAGCGAGGCCACCATCACCCCGACCCACAGAAAGATGTAGACCATGCCGGGCAACGGATTCCGCGCCTGCGCCCGATCGCCGAACACCCCGATCGCCAGCGCCAGCGCCAGCACCGCGACACCCAGCCCGCCGAGGACGGCGCGCACGGCGGGGGAGTCGCAGCAGGCACGCAATCCGGCGGGCAGCGCCCGGCCGGGCGAGTGCGGGTCCAGCCGCGGTTCCCGCCAGGCGAAGGCCAGGATGGCGAACGAGAAGGTCAACGCCCACGCGGCGCCGACCACGGCATAGGTGAACGGGATCGGCAGATCGGACGCGCCGCCGATCCCGTGCGCCAGCGGCGTCAAGGCCGCACGTAGATGGTCGTGACGGTCACATTCGCCTCGTGCAACTCCACATCGACCCGGCCTGGCACGTCCACCCGGAAGGTGAACCGCTGATCGGCGCCCGCCCGCACCGGGAAGGTGTGCTCGGGATCGGCGTGCACGTGCAGTTCGTCCTCGGTGTCGCTGTGCACCACGAGTTCGATCGGCTCACCCACCCTGGCCTCCGCCCGCGCGTTCACCGGCGAGACCGACCCGCCCGCGAGCCGGATCCCCACCGTCACCGCCTGCCCGCTGTGGTCGGCCGCCGTCGACTCGACCGGACCAGAGGCGGCAGGCTCCGAGGTCTGGGAACCGCAACCGGTCACCCCGCACCCCAGCAGCGCGACCAGTGCGAACACAGCCACGGCGGAACGGGCCGACACCCCACGGCCGGACCAGCGGCCATCACTTCTCCTCTCCCGCGCGGCCGGACTCCCGGCCGGTCATCGCATCGTCGCCGCCCACGGTATCGCCCGAACCTGCCCCGTTCGGCGCGCCGTTCTCCCTCGCCTCGGAGCGCCGGTCCCGCACCGCGATCACCACGATGATCGCCACCAGCGCGATCGCCGGCAGGAACGCCGGAATCGCCAGCAGCACCGAATGATCGGCGAGGATTTCCACCCGCGCCGTGCCTGCCGTCACCGCGCGCCCGTTCCGTCGTCCTCGGAGCCGCCGCGCTCGGCGCTCGGAACCTCCGCGCCGGGACCGCCCGCACCCGTCCCGGCGCTTCCGCCGGACACGACCGAGTCGTCCCGGACCGCCCCCGCCGCGCGAGAGTAGGCAGGGGCGGGGGTGGTGGTGGCGGGGCCGGGGGGCGGCCCCCCCGCCCCC
>NZ_JARWRU010000568.1 GCF_029867845.1 Nocardia farcinica
CCCGGAGCCCGGCGAGGACGAGGTGGGCGCGGCGCGCGCCGCCGACCACGCGCAGCAGCACGTGGATCGGCGGTTCGTGCGCCTGGTGACCGAGTTCGACCGCCTGTTCCGCAAGCCGTCGGACGGCGGCGGCGCGCTGAGCGTCTACCTGCACGGGGAACCGGTGGTCGACGTATGGGCGGGCTACGCCCGGCCGGAGCAGCGCTGGGCCCGCGACACGCTCGCGGTCACCTACTCCACCGGCAAGGGCGTGGCCTCGACGGTGCTGCACCGGCTGGCCGAGCGCGGACTGGTCGACTACGACCGTCCGGTCGCCGAGTACTGGCCGGAGTTCGCGGCCGCGGGCAAGAGCGAGATCACCGTCCGCCTGCTGCTCACCCATCGCGCCGGCCTGCACCGGCTGCGGGATCTGGTGCCGGGGCCGGTGGACCGGTTCTTCGACGACGAGGCGGTCACCGCCGCGCTCGCCGCCGCGACGCCCGACCCTCGACACCGCGTGACCAGCGGCTATCACGGTCTCAGCTTCGGGCACCTGGTCGCCGAACTGGTGCGCCGGGTCAGCGGGACGAGTTTCACCGAGGCGCTGCACGCCGAGATCGCCGAGCCACTCGGCATCGGCGATCTGTTCTTCCGCGTCCCGCCGGAACACCGCTCGCGCATCGCCACCAACTTCCCCACCCTCACCGTCGCGGGCATGAGCTGGGAGCGCGGCGCGCAACTGATGAGCCGCACCAGATTCGCCGCCGCCGCGGAGACCACCCCGCGCGGGTTCGCGCGGATCATGGCCGACCCGCGCCTGCACGACTCGGTGATGCCCGGCGTCAACGGCGTCTTCAGCGCCCGCTCGCTCGCGGCGATGTACGCGGCGCTGGCCTGCGACGGGCGGCTGGGCGAGCGCGAGCTGCTGCGGCCGGGCACCGTCGAGGTGATCCGCACCAGGCAGGTGTTCACTCCCGACTACGTGCTGGCCTTCCGCATCCCGTGGGCGCTGGGATATCACGGCGTGCCGATGAAGCCCTCGCGCGCGGAGCCCGTCTCGGCGTTCGGGCACTTCGGCCTCGGCGGTTCCGGCGCGTTCGCCGACCCGGAGACCGGGATGTCGCTCGGCTTCGTGACCAACCGGCTGGGCGGCAAGCTCACCCCGCTCGGCGACGCCAGGCTGACCAGGCTGGGCACGCTGGCCCACAACATCGCGAAGAAGATCGCCCAGGAGTCCTGAGCGCGCCGAGCCGGAGCCCGCGGAGCCGGGGCACGGGAGGCCGGCGCGCACCGGTCAGTGGGCGCCGCCGAGTTCCAGCGCCATGACGCCGAGGATCACCAGCGCGATGCCGCCGACCTGGATCATGGTGAGCTTCTCGCCGAGCAGCAGCACGCCGATGATCGCGATGGCGGCCACCCCGATCGCCGACCAGATGCCGTAGGCGACGCCGATCGCCATGCCCCGTTTCAGCGCCTGGGACAGGAAGTAGAACGCGCCGCAGTAGCCGATCACGACCACGACGGACGGTCCGAGCCTGCTGAATCCCTCGGAGAGTTTGAGCGAGACGGTCGCCGTCACTTCGAACGCGATGGCCAGGGCGAGGAACAGCAAGGACATGGCCGGCAGCCTAATGACCGCCCGGCGTGTCGGTGCGCCCCGGCGACCGGCGGAAATGGCCTACTTCACAACGGCGGCGCGCGAGAGTGACCCGCCTCACAGGTGCGCGCTTCACAATGGTGGCAGAGCCGGGAGGTGGTGGCGGTGCGGGAAGCGATGCTGATCGCCGTGGTGGTCTTCGTCGTCGTGGTCACGGCGGCGGGATTGTTCGTCTTCCTGCCGATGCTGCGCGGCACCGAGCGGCCGCGCCGTGACACCTTCGCCCGCTGGGCCGCGACCCACGGCTGGCGCTATCAGGACCGCACGCACCCGGCCTGGAGCGCGCGGCTGCCCGGCCACGAGAGCGGCACGGTGGTCTTCACCGTCACCGGCACGGTGCACAACCGCCTGGTCACCGCCGCCGAGTTCCGCGGCGAGTCGTTCCGGCTGAGCGTGCTGGTGGTGCACCTGGACCGCCCCTATCCCCCGCTGGCCGTGCTGGATCGGGAGCTCAGCCGCGAACTCGGCGACGCCTTCACCGGATCGACCGCCATCCACACCGGCCACGCCGCGTTCGACCGGCAGTTCCGGGTGGTGGCGGTGGACCGGCAGTACGCCCGGCTCATGCTCGATCCGGTGATGATCCGGGCGCAGCTGGACGGGCCGGTCGAACGGTGGAGCCTGGCCGGACGCGATCTGATCACCTACCGGCCGGGTCGGTTCGCCGGCCCGCACGCGATCCCCGAGCAGGCCGAACCGGTGCTGCACCTGGCCGATCTGCTCGAGGAGCGCGCCTACGGGGACTCGGCGGACCGGTAGCGCCGCCCGCCGAGGTGACCGGCTACAGGTAGGGCCGGGTGATGATCTCGATGCCGTGCCCCGCCGGGTCGAGGAAATACACCCCGCGACCGCCGTGCCCGTGGTTGATCTCGCCCGGCCGCTGGAAGTGCGGATCGGCCCAGTGCTCGACGCCGCGCTCGCACAGCTTCCGATAGGCGCGATCGAACAGGTCGTCGTCCACCAGGAAGGCGTAGTGCTGGCGCTGGATCTCCACCGGAGGTTCGGCGAACTGCAACAGCACGCCGTCCTCGCAGAGCAGGTTGGTGAACACGCCCCAGGACGGGGCGTCGGCGAGCTCGAGGATGTCGCGGAAGAAGGCGGCCGACTCGGCACGGTCGGTCGCGGCGATGATGGTGTGGTTGAAACGTGCGGTCAAGGGACTCTCCTGTCGTGATCGAAGTGGTGCTGGTTCGATCGCGCGACAGGAGGGGCGCGGGCGCTCAGATCAGCGCCGGGTCACCTGTCCGTGCGTGGCTCGTGGCCGTCCCGGTCGTCATCGTGCCGATGGTAGGCGGACCGAATCGCACTCGGCAAGGGCGGGTTTCACCGCGAACGGAGGTTCCGCTCACCCGCTGAGCCAGCGCCACATGCCGAGCCAGCCCGCCTCGTAATGCGGGATGACCCGCTCGATGGCGGTGGGCGCGGGCTCGTCCTCCAGGTCGACGACGACCCCGACGCCGGCCCGGATCTCCTCCACGCGCCCGTCCAGATGTCGCGGGTGGGGCACGAACAGCGCACGGGCGCCGTGGCGTTCGATCTGGGCAAGCAACTGTTCGATGCGGTTGTCGGTGGCCGCGGTGAAGACGATGGTCTTGCGGAGGTTGTATCCGAGGCGCGGGGCGAGATGGCGCATCCTGATCTCGTCCCAGGGCTGGCGGACCCCGGACAGATCGGCGCGCAGATAGCCCAGCGCGGGTTCGGCGCGACGGAAGCTCACCGGGACCCCACCTTCCCCGGTCGCCGGTGTGGACTCGACGGTCGTCCCGAGATCATCCGGTACTCCTCTCTTTCCGCCGCGCGCCGCGAAAGCGACACGACGTCAACGAAATACACAGTGATCGACGGATCGGACGCGGCACTCGCCCGATCGTTTCTCGCGCGGACACCCGTTTTCTCGAGCGCCTGGCTACTGCACAGTCCTGCAATCGGCGGCGGATCGCTGCCGGGCGGAAAATCGCTGCTCGGTTGCCCGGAGCATTTCTCGACGCTCTCGGCGCACGCCCCGCGACCTCTTTCGGTCGATCCCGCTCCGGTCGATCGCCGTGCTGCCCCGATACCAGCATCGGTGTTCGCGCCTCGCAGCGGAAGTGCCGTCCGCAGTTTTCCACTGCCCTTCCGCCGAACTTTCCGCACACGGCCCGGCGCGCGAATCGGCCGCGGGCGCGAACCCGGCGATCATACCGACGAGTGACCGCCGTCACGGTCGGCGCGCCCGAGTGCCCTGCGGCGCAGCGGGTGTCCTGGCACACGCGGCCTCGGGGAGATACGGGGGACGGCGGGGGCGATGCGGACCAGACGCACGCGATCGGGCCGAATCCCGTTCCACGCCAGCGTTCTACACCCTAAGAAAGCCCGATCTGGGCTGCGTTTGTGTTCACCCCCTGGGACAACTAACCTTCTCGTCGGCAATAGCAACCACGCATGAAGGAGATAACTCGGATGGTGCTCGATTTCGTCTCTGATCTGCTCGCTTTCGTGCTCGCCCTGATCGGCCTCTGATCCACCAGGACAACAATCGCCCCCCGCACTCGCGGCTGCTGCCCCGCGTGCCGGGGGCGAGTTCTGTTGTCAACAACCCTTTCCCGAGTTGATCACCATTTCTGGTCGATCACCATTCTCAGGAAAGGCGAGCGCGGGCCTCGGCGACCGCCGCCCGCACCTCCTCCACCTGTTCGGCCACCCGGACTCCCGCCGTGCCGCCGCGGGCGTTGCGCGAGGCGATCGAACCCTGCACGGTCAGCACCTCACGCACCCGAGGGGTCAGCGCGGGGTCGACGGCGGCGAACTCCTCGTCGGTCAGCTCGTCCAGCCCCACCCCGCGCGACTCGGCCGCCCGCACGCACGCGCCGGCCGCCTCGTGCGCGGCCCGGAACGGCACCCCTTCGCGCACAAGCCATTCGGCGATGTCGGTGGCGAGAGTGAAGCCGGCGGGGGCGAGTTCGGCCATCCGGTCGGTGTGGAAGGTGAGCGTCGCGACCAGACCCGCGATGGCGGGCAGCAGCAGTTCCAGCTGGGCCACCGAATCGAAGACCGGTTCCTTGTCCTCCTGCAGGTCGCGGTTGTAGGCCAGCGGCTGGGCCTTGAGCGTGGCGAGCAGACCGGTCAGATTGCCGATCAGGCGGCCCGCCTTGCCCCTGGTCAGCTCCGAGACGTCCGGGTTCTTCTTCTGCGGCATGATCGACGAGCCCGTCGACCAGGCGTCGGCGAGGGTGACATAGCCGAATTCCGGCGTGCTCCAGATGATCACCTCTTCGGCCAGCCGGCTCAGGTCCACCGCGATCATGGCGAACACGAAGGCGGCCTCGGCGGCGAAGTCACGCGAGGAGGTGGCGTCGATCGAGTTGGCGGCCGCGGCGTCGAAATCGAGTTCGGCGGCGATGGCCTCGGGATCGAGGCCGAGCGAGGAACCCGCCAGCGCGCCCGAGCCGTACGGTGAGACGGCCGCGCGCCGATCGAAATCGCGCAGGCGGTCCAGGTCGCGCAGCAGCGGGTGCGCGTGCGCGAGCAGGTGGTGCGCCAGCAGCACCGGCTGGGCGGCCTGCAGATGGGTCTTGCCGGGCATGACCGCGTCGGGGTGCGCGGCGGCCTGCGCGACCAGCGCGTCCACCACGTCGAGCACACCGGCGGCGACCCGGCGGGCGGCGTCCCGCAGCCACATGCGGAACAGCGTCGCCACCTGGTCGTTGCGGGAACGCCCCGCGCGCAACCTGCCACCCAGCTCGGGACCGACCCGTTCGATCAGCCCGCGCTCGAGCGCGCCGTGCACGTCCTCGTCGGTGTCGGCGGGCACGAACGCGCCCGAGGCCACGTCGTCGGCGAGCCGGTCGAGGCCGGCGAGCATGGCCGTCAGGTCGGCGTCGGTGAGCAGGCCCGCCTTGTGCAGCACCCGCGCGTGCGCCTTGGACGCCCGCACGTCGTAGGGGGCCAGCGCCCAGTCGAAGTGGGTGGACTTGCTGAGCGCGGCCATCGCCTCGGCGGGGCCGGAGGCGAACCGCCCGCCCCAGAGGGCGCCGGTGTTGGTGCTGCCGCTCTGCGTCATCGTGTGCTGTCTCCTCGTTCGTTCGATGCCGTTTGCCCGTCGGGGCCGTCGTCCACCCCGGCCACCTGCGTCGATCCCACCGTAGCCGGGCGGTCGGCGGGCCGGGCGAGCGCACCGCCGCGGGGGGGGGGGCCCCGGGCGCGCCCCCCCGGGGGGGGGGGGGGGGGGGGGGGGGGGGGGGGGGGGGCCCCCCCACCCCCCCCCCCGGCGGGGGGGGGGGGGGGGGGGGGGGGGGGGGGGGGGGGGGGGGGGGGG
>NZ_JARWRU010000569.1 GCF_029867845.1 Nocardia farcinica
CGGCGGCAAACAGGAGGCGACCTCTACACCGAGGCCGCCTCCGGCAAGTTCTACCTGGAGGGCCGGGGCCTCCCGGGCGAGGCGATCCTCGCCGTGGAGACCGGCTCGGACACCCTGCGCAGCGTCGAAGCCGTCGCCGACGCCATGCGTGCGCGCGGCTGGAACTCGGTCGCCCTGGTCAGCGACCCCTGGCACTCCCTGCGCACCCGCACCATGGCCCGTGACGACGGCCTGCGCGCCTGGACCGCCCCCACCCGGACCGGCCCCGCCGTCTACACCCGCGAATCCCAGGCCCACGGCATCTTCCGGGAGACCTTCGCCCTGCTCTGGTATCAGCTCACCCACTTCTCCGCCGACTTCCCCTACACCGCGGGGCAGTGACCGATGCGCCGCGGACCAGATCCATCGAGCCACCGGGCGGACGCGTCGAGGCGCAGGACACACCCATGGAACGACAGGGCAGGCACATGAGCGACTACACCGATCACGACCGCGAGCGCATGGTCGTCGAGGCACCGAAGACCGCCGGATTCGCCTCGCCCGGCATGGAGTCCACCCTCGGTCACCGCTCCGAGTTCGCCCGCGACCGCGCCCGCGTGCTGCATTCGGCGGCGCTGCGCCGCCTCGCCGACAAGACCCAGGTCATGGGCCCGCGCGATGGCGACACCCCGCGCACCCGGCTCACCCATTCGCTCGAGGTCGCCCAGATCGGCCGCAGTATCGCCGACGGTCTCGGCGCCGACCCCGACCTGGTCGATCTGGCGGGTCTGGCCCACGACATCGGCCATCCGCCCTACGGCCACAACGGCGAGAAGGCCCTCGACATCTGGGCCGACGAGTACGGCGGCTTCGAGGGCAACGCCCAGAACCTGCGCATCCTCACCCGCCTGGAACCGAAAGTCCTCACTCCCGAGGGCGTCAGCGTGGGCCTGAACCTCACCCGCGCCGCCCTCGACGCCGCCATCAAATACCCGTGGGGCCGCACCGGCCGCGGCACCAAGTTCGGCGCCTACGAGATCGACGCCGACCGCCTGGCCTGGATCCGCAAGGACGCCCCCGACCGGGTGCGCAGCCTGGAATGCCAGATCATGGACTGGTCCGACGACGTCGCCTATTCCGTGCACGACGTCGAGGACGGTGTCATCGACGGCCGCATCGACCTGCGCGCCCTCACCGACCCGGGCGAACGCGAGGCGCTGGCGCGCATGGGCCACAGCCAGCACCCCGAGATCTCCGTCGACGACCTGGTCGAGGCCGCCCAGCGGCTGTCCGAACTGCCGGTGCTCGCCGACGTGTTCGGCTACGACGGCTCCTTCACCGCCTCGGTCGCCCTCAAACGCCTCACCAGTGAACTGGTCGGCCGGTTCACCACCGCGGCCATCGCCGCCACCCGCGCCGTCGCCGGCCCCGGCCCGCTCACCCGCTACCGCGCCGACCTGGAGATCCCGCGCATCGCCGCCGCCGAGGTCACCGTCCTCAAGACCTTCGCACTGCGCTACGTCATGTCCGATCCGGTGCACAAGCAGCGCCAGGCCGTGCAACGCCAGCGCATCCAGGAAGTCGCGGCAGGTCTGCTCGAAACCGCGCCCCGCCACCTCGACCCCCAGCTGCTGCCGTGGTGGCGCGAAGCCGGCACCGACACCGCCCGCGTGCGGGTGATCATCGATCAGATCGCCTCCTACACCGAGAGCCGTCTCGAGCGCATGGCCGTCGAACTGGCCGGGTGATCGGGCCGCGGGCGCGCGGCTAGACTGCTGTGCGTGGCCGGACGACTTCCAGATCGCGATATCGCGGCGATTCGCGACCGCGTTCGGATCGAAGACGTGGTCGGCGAATACGTGGCGCTCAAGCGCGCGGGCGCGGACTCCATGAAGGGTCTGTGTCCCTTCCACGACGAGAAGTCCCCTTCCTTTCACGTGCGGCCCAACCACGGCCTTTTCCACTGCTTCGGCTGCGGTGAGGGCGGCGACGTCTACAAGTTCCTCCAGCAGATCGAGCACATCGGCTTCGTCGAGGCCGTCGAGCAGCTCGCCGACCGCGTCGGCTACCAGATCAACTACGAGGGCGGCGGCACCTCCGTCCAGCGCGACCGCGGCACCCGCGCCCGCCTGGTCGCCGCCAACGCCGCCGCGCACGAGTTCTACATGGCCCAGCTGGCCACCCCCGAGGCCGAGGCCGCTCGCACATTCCTCACCGACCGCGACTTCGACGCCGAGGCCGCCCGTCGCTTCGGCTGCGGCTACGCCCCCGGCGGCTGGGACACCCTCACCAAGCATCTGCTGCGCAAGGGCTTCGAGTTCAAGGAACTGGAGGCAGCGGGCCTGTCGAGGCAGGGCAAGCGCGGTCCCATCGATCGCTTCCACCGCAGGCTGCTGTGGCCGATCCGCAATCTCGGCGGTGAGGTCATCGGCTTCGGCGCCCGCAAGCTCTTCGACGACGACACCATGCCGGGCAAGTACGTCAACACCCCGGAAACGATGCTGTACAAGAAGTCCCAGGTGCTGTTCGGCCTGGATCTGGCCAAGCGCGACATCGCCAAGAGCCGCCAGGCCGTCGTGGTCGAGGGCTACACCGACGTCATGGCCATGCACCTGGCCGGTGTCACCACCGCTGTCGCCTCCTGCGGCACCGCCTTCGGCGAGGACCACATGTCGATCCTGCGGCGGCTGCTCATGGACGACAATTTCTGGCGCGGCGAGATCATCTACACCTTCGACGGCGACGCCGCCGGTCAGGCCGCCGCCCTCAAGGCCTTCTCCGGCGACCAGAAACTCGCGGGCCAGACCTACATCGCCGTCGCCCCCGACGGCCAGGACCCCTGCGACCTGCGCCAGCGCAGCGGCGACGCCGCCGTCCGCGACCTGATCGCCCGCCGGACCCCGTTGTACGAGTTCGTGATTCGCGGCCTGCTCGCCGAACACGACCTCGACACCGTCGAGGGTCAGGTCGAGGCGCTGCGCCGGGCTGTGCCCGTGGTCGCCCAGATCAAGGACAACGCCACCCGCAAGGCCTATGCCACGCGTCTGGCCGGCTGGGTCGGCTGGGACGACATCCAGACCATCGTCCGCCGCGTCGGCGAGGAGGCTCGCAAGGGCGGCCGCGCCGGAGTCGTACCCAAACGCGCCTCCTCCGCCGCCGGAGCCAAGGTCGCCGAGCATCCCGCCGCGCGCCCTGATCCGAACGATCCGGTGCTGCTCCCGCAGCGTCAATCCCTGTGCGCCGCACTGCAATACCCCGCCATCGCGGGCGCGATGTTCGACGCGCTGGAGACCGAGGCCTTCACCCACCCCGCCTATGTCGCCGTCCGTACCGCCATCGCCGAGGCGGGCGGCGCGTCCCGCGGCCTGAGCGGCGCCGAATGGTTCAACGCCGTCGCCGACGCCATCGACGACCTCACCCTGCGCGCTCTGGTCTCGGAACTGTCGGGCGCCCCCCTGCCGGTGAAATCCGTCGACGACATCCCCCGCTTCATCACCGGTGTGCTGGCCCGCACCCAAGAAGCCCACGTCGGCCGCCAGATCGCCACCCTGAAGTCCCGGCTCCAGCGCCTGTCCGCCGGCGACAGCACCGACGAATACATGGCCCTGTTCGGCGATCTGGTGGCGCTCGAGCAGTACCGCAAGAGCCTCGAGCAGCAGGCCATGGGCAACGCCGACGACTTCGCCATCGGCTGAGAGCCTGCCTGCGAACTCGGTACCGCCTACTCAGTACTTCTTGGGCGCCCGCCGCAGCTGATCCTGCGGCACCAGGATCGTCGTCCGCTCGTCGATCGGCTTCATCGGCTCCAGCGGCGGCCGGGTGCTCAGCTTGTCCGACAGCTTCTGCCGCCCCACCAGCACGAGCTTGCGTGTCACCGGGCTGCCCGCCACCGCCCTGGTGGCCGAGGTGATCTGCTCGTACCGAGCCCGCCCGGCCTTGGATCCGAGTACGTACCCGGCCGCAACCCCGATCAACAACCGCAGCATCTTGGTGGAGCTCCTCCCACGTGGCCTGTCAGCGGCTACCATCCTGCCCGAAGCGCCGTCCCGCTGTCGATCCGGCCACCACGCACCCGCGACCCGCCCCGCGACACGCCGAAGCCGACCCCATCACCGCAGGTCAGGACCCGATTTGGGAACCGGACCCGGCATGCGCTAAAGTTTCTCCTCGGTCGGGCCGAAAGGTCCGAACCGAACAGAATAATCCCCTATAGCTCAATTGGCAGAGCAGCCGACTGTTAATCGGCAGGTTTCTGGTTCGAGTCCAGATGGGGGAGCATTCAAAAGCCCTCTACCAGGACGAACCGGTAGGGGGCTTTCTCGTTGTCCGGCCGGGAAAATCGAAATCGGTTGCGTTCCGAGGTGAACCAGAGCCATTTCCGGCTATGACCGAGGTTACGATCAGCGGCGAGGCGGCCGCAATGGGGCGGGGTTGTAAAGATACTGTAATATTGGACGATGAGTTGTTTGAAAAAATTTAATAGAACAACAAACCCGCAACA
>NZ_JARWRU010000570.1 GCF_029867845.1 Nocardia farcinica
GTGGTTGAGGATGCGCACGCCGTCGCGGAAGTCGCGCGGCAGCCACTCGTCCTCCACGCCGATCAGCCAGCCGACGTAGCGGGTCAGGTGGGCGGCGGCGACGATGTCGCGCGGGGCCGGGACGATGCCCATCGCCATGCCGCCGACGAACGGGGCCAGCAGTGCGCCGACCAGCGTGGCCGCCATGTCGGTCTGGTTGATGGGGATGCCCCAGTCCTCGGTGCGCCAGTCCGGCATGGCCGCGACGTGGCGGCGCACCATCGAGTGGATGAAGCGCACGTGCAGGGTGGAGCGGTAGCCGCGCCCGTACCGGGCCATGCCGTTCTCCGAGGACACGTCCATCGCCCAGGTGAGCGTCTCGGCGAAGCGCTTGCCCGGTCCCTTCTCCAGCGCGCCGGTGCGCAGCAGGGTCTTGTTGAACCCGGACGCCAGGTAGCCGCCGATGAAGGAGACGTCGCGGGCGAAGTACAGCGCGTCGTTGCCGCCGGAGCGGTAGATCTGCTCGCCGCGGCGCAGCAGCTCCTGGTCCACCCAGTCCGGGGTGTTCTCGATCTGTTCGAAGAAGCGTCGCAACGGTTCCGGCGCGTCCGGCACCTCGGCGATGCCGACCTCGAGCGCGCGGTCGAACAGCGGGCGGGTCTTCGCCATGCCCTCGGCATACATCCATTCGACCAGCCGGTCCATGGGCTCGTCGCCGACGAGCAGCGCCTCGCCGAGCCGCTGCCACTGCTGTTCGTCCGGGTTGCCGATGCGCAGCAGCTTGGCGAACGGGCCGAGGCCGGGCACCTTGCGGGGGCTGTCGGGATGCCGGGTGGGGATCGGTCGGGTGGAGGTGGTCATCGTCGATTCCTTCGCTGCGGCGGCTGGTGCGCTCGGGGCTTGCCGCGGCCACGTCGTTGTGAGCGTGAAACAAATCTACAAAGATTGTTTCATTGAGTCAACGCGGTGAAGGTGCGCACACCACCATCGAGTGCCGGAACGGACTCGGTTGGTACGACTGCGAGTCCTCCCGAACTCGCCGAGCCCCGTAGCAGCCGGTCAGGCTCCCTTGCGCGTCGGCGCTTTCTGCGCGGACTTCTTGGCGGCGGACTTCTTGGCCGCGGACTTCTTCGCGGTGCTCTTGCGGGCGGTGCTCTTGCTCGCGGTCTTGCCGGACGAGGAACTCGACGCCTTCTCGGCGGTGCTCTTCTTCGCGCGCCCGCCCGCCTTCTTCTCCGCCGTGCCCTCGGACCGGGACGAGCGCCTGCCGCTGGCCTCCAGGCTGCGTTGCAGGGCGGCGACCAGATCGACCACCTCCGCGTCGGTCTCGGCGGGCTCGGTCTCGGCCGGTGGCGGCACGGCGCCGCCGCCGGCGATGGCCTCGTCGAGCATCTTCTGCAACTCGACCTGGTACTCGTCGGTGTACTGCGAGGGGTCGAAGTCGTCGGACATGCTCTCCACGAGCGTCTCGGCCATCTTGATCTCCTGCGGCCGCGGCTCGGTCACGTCGTCCAGCGACTCGAACTCGATCGCGCGCACCTCGTCCGGCCACAGCAGCGTCTGCACCATCAGCATGCCCTCGCGCACCCGCAGCGCCGCCAGTCGGGTCTTCTGGCGCAGCGTGAAATGCACCAGCGCGGTGCGGTCGATCCGCTCCAGGGTCCTGGCCAGCAGGATGTAGGCCTTCGGGGTGGTGGAGTCGGGCTCGAGGTAGTAGCTCTTGTCGTAGTAGATCGGGTCGATCTGCTCGGAGGGCACGAACTGTAGCACCGGGATCTCATGCTTCTCCGCGGCGGGCAGGCGGGCGAAATCCTCGTCGGAGAGGATCACGGTCTCGCCCTCGGGCGACTCGTAGGCCTTGGCGATGTCGACATAGTCCACCGGCTTGCCATCCACGGTGCAGACGCGCTGGTACTTGATGCGCCCGCCGTCCTTCGCGTGGACCTGATGGAACTTGATGTCGTGGTCCTCGGTGGCGGTGTATGCCTTCACCGGGACGTTGACCAGCCCGAACGCAATCGAGCCCTTCCAGATAGCCCGTGCCATCACTCCATGATGGACGAACCGGTCGGCATCCGTCGGGAAAAGGGGAAACCGCAGGTAGCCGCGGCGATTCGGGTCCGCAGACCGGGTGGGACGGCGGTGAACAACGCCCGCATGGCGGCGCGACTCTGTACGAGGAGACCTGTCTGGCCGGGCGGCCCGCGATCGGGCTCGGCGAGTTGCGCAGGCGGCTCGAACACCGGCTGGCGGCGCGCGGCATCACCCTCGCGGGTGACGAGACCGTGGAGCGGGTGCGTTTCCCGGTGCAGGGCGGCAGGCCGGGCGCGCACCGGTTCGGCGCGGCGGGAGGG
>NZ_JARWRU010000571.1 GCF_029867845.1 Nocardia farcinica
CCCCCCCGCCGGGGGGTGGCGCCCCCCCCCGCCGCCCGGGGGGGGCGGCCCCCCCCCCCCGGGGCCCCGCGGGGGGAGGGCAGGGTCATCGCACCAGAAGCCAGGGTTCGTGATGGCGGTAGAAGGTCGAGCGTGGCACGGTGCGCGAGCCGCGGATGCCGTCGCGGGTCACCACCGCGCCGGGCGAGCCGAGCTGGGCGGCCCTGCCCTCGACCCAGCGCCGCTTGCGCAGTCCTCGCGCCGCCGCGGCCCGCACACCGGGCATGTGCAGGGTGGGGGAGATGTGCATGGCGTTGACCTTGCCGCTGAACAACAGGGTGTCGTCGACGTAGGCCTCGCCCTCCAGCTTGCCGCCGTCGGGGCCGGTGATGGTGGCCCGGCCGACCAGCACGGTGCCGGTGTCGTCGCGGATGAGCGGGGTCTGGGTGGCCTTGCCGTTGATGGCGCGCTTGGCCGCGGAATTGCCGGTGCCCACCTCGTAGGCGCGGGCCCCGTAGGTGCGGTCGATGGGAACGTAGCCGATCTCGACGTGCAGACGTTCGGTGCGCATCAGATGGGTCAGCACCGCGGCCAGCGCGGCGTCCTCGCCGAGCACGATCAGGCGCGGCAGGCTGTCGGCGGCCAGTACCGGAAGCAGTTCGTCGATGACCGCGGTATCCGGGATGGCCGCCGTTTGAGTGGTCGCCAGTGCCGCCAGCGCGATCGGGACCGGCGCCCGGTCGCAGCGGAGAACGTGGGTACTCAAACCGCCGTACACCCTCCTGGTTCCCGGCCGACCGGGGTCGACCCCTCACGCACGAGCGGGCCGACCATCCGGCTCGCCCGCAGCAACCATAGTCGCGTTCGGCCGGTCGCGCCCGGCCCGAGTCGGCATTGTGATCGCGCGCTCGGCGCGGGCGAGCGGCACATGCCGCGGGTCCCTGGTTACCGGGGCCCGGAGGGGCGATGGGTAAACTGTCCTTCCGGCCACCGCCTCAGTACGGCAGGTAGCCGCAGCACAGGCGTGCTGCGCGTCGATCCGTAGGAGACCCACAATGCCGGCAATCGTCCTCATCGGCGCCCAATGGGGCGACGAGGGTAAGGGCAAAGCGACCGATCTGCTCGGTGGCCGGTTGCAATGGGTGGTCCGCTACCAAGGCGGCAACAACGCCGGTCACACCGTGGTGCTGCCCAACGGCGACAAGTTCGCCCTGCACCTGATCCCCTCCGGCATCCTCACCCCGGGGGTGCGCAACGTCATCGGCAACGGTGTCGTGGTCGACCCCGGTGTGCTGCTCGACGAGCTGGAGGGCCTGGAGAAGCGCGACGTCGACACCACCGGCCTGCTGCTGTCGGCCGACGCGCACCTGATCATGCCGTACCACGTGGCCATCGATAAGGTCACCGAGCGATTCCTCGGCAACAAGAAGATCGGCACCACCGGCCGCGGCATCGGCCCCTGCTACCAGGACAAGGTCGCCCGGGTGGGGGTGCGCGCCGCCGACGTGCTCGACGAGAAGATCCTCACCCAGAAGGTCGAGGCCGCGCTGGAGTTCAAGAACCAGGTGCTGGTCAAGATCTACAACCGCCGCGCGCTCGACCCGCAGCAGGTGGTCGACGAGGTGCTGGCCGAGGCCGAGAAGTTCAAGCACCGCATCGCCGACACCCGCCTGCAGCTCAACGAGGCGCTCGAGCGCGGCGAGACCGTGCTGCTGGAGGGCTCGCAGGGCACCCTGCTCGACGTCGACCACGGCACCTACCCGTACGTGACCTCGTCCAACCCGACCTCCGGCGGCGCGGCCGTCGGCTCGGGCATCGGCCCGAACAAGATCAGCACGGTGCTCGGCATCCTCAAGTGCTACACCACCCGCGTCGGCTCGGGCCCGTTCCCGACCGAGCTGTTCGACGAGCACGGCGAGTTCCTGGCCAAGCAGGGCGGTGAGGTCGGCGTGACCACCGGCCGGGCCCGCCGCTGCGGCTGGTTCGACGCGGTCATCGCCCGCTACGCAACCCGCGTCAACGGCATCACCGACTACTTCCTCACCAAGCTGGACGTGCTGTCGAGCCTGGACCGGGTGCCGATCTGCGTGGCCTACGAGGTCGACGGAAAGCGCGTGGAGCAGATGCCCACCACCCAGACCGACTTCCACCACGCCAAGCCGATCTACGAGGAGATGCCGGGTTGGTGGGAGGACATCTCCGAGGCCCGCACCTTCGAGGAGCTGCCCGCCAACGCACAGGCCTACGTGCGGCGGCTGGAGGAGCTCTCCGGCGCGCGGATCTCCTGCATCGGCGTCGGCCCCGGCCGCGATCAGACGATCGTGCGCCACGACGTGCTGGCCTGAGGCCGCGTCCCGGCTCGATCGTGAGCCGCTGGATCGGGCCGCGCCCGGTGACCGCGCCGGCCTGATCGACGGTTCCGCGCGGAACCGAATCTCCGCGTGGCACAGGGGAGTTCTGCGTCCGGCGCACCCCGACGCTCTACAGTTGTGCCCATGGCTCGGAACTGGCCGATGGTCGAGCGCGAAACCGAGTTCGAAGCGATCCGCGCCGCGATCACCGGCCCCCACCACGTGGGGGCCGTCATCACCGGGGACGCCGGTGTGGGCAAGACCACCCTCGCCCGCCGGGTCGGGGCCGCGGTCGGCGGCCGCATCCGCTGGGTGGCAGGCACCGAATCCGCCCGCGGCATCCCGTTGGGCGTCTTCGCGCACCTGGTCGGCGCCTACACCGCCCACGACCCGGTCACCTTCATGGCCGCCGCCCGCGAGGCGCTGCTGGCCGACGGCGCCGACATCCTCGGTGTCGACGACGCCCATCTGCTCGACCAGCTCTCGGCCACCCTGCTGCTGCAACTGGCCATCGACAAGGCGGTGCGGGTGATCGCGACCGTGCGCGCAGGCGTGCCGGTCCCCGACGCGGTCACCTCGCTGTGGAAGGACGGGCACCTGCTGCGGGTGGACCTGCGCCCGTTCACCGAACCCCAGAGCGTGCGGCTGGTGGAGACCGTGCTCGGCGGCCAGCTCGAGGGCTTCACCGCGAACCAGATGTGGGAGTCCTCCGGCGGGAACGCGCTGTTCCTCAAGCACCTGGTGGAGGGCGCGCTGGAGGCGGGGGCGCTGCGGCAGGTGAACGGGGTGTGGCAGCTGCGCGGGCGCGCGGCGGTCACCTCGGAGCTGGCGGCGCTGCTGGAGGACCGGGTGGAGCGGCTGCCCGAGCCGGTGTTGCGGGTGCTGGAGCTGCTGACCTTCTGCGAGCCCATCGACCTGGACGTGCTGTCCGAGCTGGCCGGTGAGGAAGCGGTGGAAGCGGCCGAGGCGCGCGGGGTGATCCGGGTGGTCGAGCACGATCACCGGCTCGTCGTCCGCTACAACCACCCGCTCTTCGGCGAGGTGATCCGCCGAAGACTCGGGATCGCCTCGGCCCGCAGGCTGCGCGGCAGGCTGTTCTCCGCCCTGCAGCAGCGCCCGGTGCAGTCCGCCGCCGAGCGCATCCGGCTGGCCGAGCTGGCGCTCGACAGCGACCGATCCGCCGATCTGGAACTGTTCGAGGCCGCCGCCGCCGATGCCATCGCGGTGGCGGATCTGCCGTTGGCGGAGCGTTTCGCCAGGGCGGCGGTGGAGCGGAGGGGCGGGGTGGCCGCGGCCGACCTGCTGGCCCGCGCCCTGCTGTGGCAGGGCCACCGGATCGAGGCCGAGCGCACCCTGGCCGCTTTCGATCCCGCCGAACTGACCGAACCGCAGCTGGCCAGGTGGGGCGGCACCCGGGTGTCGAATCTGTTGTGGTCCATGGGCGATGCCGATCGCGCCGACGAGGTGCTCGCCGACATGCGGGCCAGGGTGGGCAACCCGAAGATCGCGGCCATGACCGCCGGACTGGCCGCCGCCGGGCCGGGGGACGCGGACCCTATGTCCCGCCCGCGGGCCCGGCGGGCGGGGGGGGTGTAAGATACGGGAGCCCCCCCCCCGGCCGGGTGGGGGGGGGCCGAAGGGGGGCGGCGGCCGGCGG
>NZ_JARWRU010000572.1 GCF_029867845.1 Nocardia farcinica
CCGGTCCACGGCCGAGCCTAACGTGTGATCGCCAGGCGCTCCCCGTCCTACCTCGTTTCCCGCGCCCCGCCTAGCCTTGCGGCTCTGCGTCTCGGCTCCGGGTCGGTGTCCGTGTCGCTCTGACCTGGAATAAGTTACGCAGGCATTCGGAAGGTGTCAAATCCGCAGGTGAGCCGGGGTGAATGCGGTGTGAACTAGGGTCGGACCGGCAGTGCCCCGGCGAATTCGCGGCGCACCCATTCGGAAACGAACCAATCGGGTGCTTCGGAGCGAAATCGTTCGCCGTCGAAAGAGCCCGCCCCCGTGGGGACGGCGCCGACGATGCCGACCCCGGTTACCCGGGGCAGATCCCGGCGGTTGCACGCGGCGGCCAGATCGGGTTCGGCGGGCCAGGAGCCGATGACCAGTCCGGCGCAGCGCACGCCCGCGGCCTCGAGGGCTCGAACCGTCAGCTCGCTGTGGTTGAGGGTGCCGAGGCCGGCGGCCGCGACGACCACGACCGGGGCGTCGAGTTCCCGCGCCAGATCGAGCAGGGTGAACTCCCCCATGCGCACGAGCAGGCCGCCCGCTCCCTCCACGAGGGTCAGGTCGGTGTCCGCGAGCTCGCTGACCGCGGCGGCCGTGGCGGCCAGGGTGAGCAGCGGCAGGCCGGCGCGGCGGGCGGCGGTGTCGGGAGCGAGCGGTTCGGGATAACGGGCCAGTTCGCGGGTGCGGACCGGACCAGCCAGCCGTTCGACGGCCGCGAGGTCGCCGGGCTCGCCGGGAGCGACACCGGTCTGGGCGGGCTTGCACACCGCGACCGACAGGCCGCGCGCGGCGGCCGTGGCGGCGAGCGCGGCGGTGACCACGGTCTTGCCCACATCGGTGGACGTCCCGGTGATCAACAGCGGGGTCACGCGGGCACCACATCCACCTCGCGTGCGCCGTTGTTCCTCCTCGCTTCTGCCAGCACCTCGCCGAGCACGGTGGCCACGGTGGCCAGCTCGTCCTCGGTGAGGTCGGCGCGGGCGGTGAGGCGAAGGCGGGAAGTGCCCTCGGGCACGGTCGGCGGACGGAAACATCCGACCCCGAGACCGCGGGCGAGGCAGGCCGAGGCGGCGTCGTAGGCGACCTGGGCGCGACCGAGCACCACCGAGACGACCGCCGAGTCCGGTTCGGGCACCCCGGCCACGCGGGCGATGGCCGCGGCATTGCGCAGCACGCGGTCGGCCATCCCGGGATCGCGGCGCAACAGCCCGAGGGCGGCGCGGGCGGCGCCGACAGCGGCGGGGGCGAGGCCGGTGTCGAAGATGAAGGTGCGGGCGGCATCGATGAGGTGGGCGCGCACCCGCTCGCTGCACAGCACCGCTCCTCCCTGCGCGGCCAGCGCCTTGGACAGGGTCGCGGTGACGATCAGATCGGGCTCGCCCGCCAGGCCGAGCTCGTGGACGAGACCACGCCCGCCCTCGCCGCGCACGCCGAGACCATGCGCCTCGTCGGCGATGAGGACGGCGCCGTTGGCGCGGGCGACCCGGTGCAGCTCGACCAGCGGGGCGAGGTCGCCGTCGGCGCTGAACACCGAGTCGGTGAGCACGAGGGCCCGCTCCTCGGTGCGCGCGGACAGCAACCGCTCCACTTCGATGACATCGCCGTGCGGGGCGATCTCCACCCGGGCGCGGGAGAGTCTGCAGGCGTCCACCAGGGAGGCGTGCGAGCCGGCGTCGGAGACGATCAACGCCCCGCGGCCCGCCAGCGCGGTGACCACGCCCAGGTTGGCGGCATAGCCGGAGGCGAACACCAGGCCCGCCTCGGCGCCGGCGAACTCCGCCAGTTCGGTCTCCAGCGCGATGTGGTCGGCGGTGGTGCCGGTGACCAGCCTGGAGCCGGTGGAGCCCGCGCCCCAGCGGCGGACCGCCGCGATCGCGCCTTCGATCACCTCCGGGTGGCGGGTCAGGCCCAGATAGTCGTTGGAGGCCAGGTCGATCGACGGCGATTGCGGCTGTCTCGGTCGCAGTTCGCGGCGCAGTCCGGCGCCGACGCGCGCCCGCTCCCGTTCGTCCAGCCAGCTCAGCGGATCGGTAGTCACAGCGCAGGAGCATACTTGAACAGCGTTCAAGTGACGGGCGGCATGCTCAACCGTTGAACCACTGCGGGGTGTCGAGGCGGAAGAGTTCGCCCGGAGCCAGCATGGCCAGATCGCTTTCGAGCGCGGCGAGCCGCTCGGAGCCGAGGGTCCGGGCCCAGCGGTCCCGGATGCGGTCGAAGGCGCGAGCGGAGCGGTCGAGCGCGTCGTGCGCGCGATCGGTGAGCGTGCACACCTTGCGCCTGGCGTCGCGGGGATCGACGCGCGAGCGCACGTAGCCGAGCCGTTCCAGGGTGTCGATGTGCTTGCCCGCGGCCTGTTTCGAGACGCCGAGCGCGCGCCCGAGATCGGCCGCGGTGCAGCCGTCCCGGCCACCGACACGGGCGATGGCCTGGAAGACGAACCCGTGCATGGGCCGCATCTCGGCATGTCCGTGCGCGGCGAGGTCGGCATGCACCTCATCGACCACGGCCCGGAAGGCGAGCAGGAATCGCAGGGGCAGTTCGTGACCACCCGCTGCGGCTCGGTTCGAATCACTTGACAAGATGGACAACCTCATTGACTATTCGGACATCGCCCATTCGGACAACCATGTTGTCGATCTTAGGAGCACATCCGCCATGACCGTCGTTCGCCATACCGAGACCCGTCGCACACAGACCCCCAACGGTGTGATGACCACGCTGGCCTCGCCCACCCTGGGCGGGGCGGCCACCGCCCTGTGGCAGGTGGAGGTCCCGCCGCACACCCACGGCCCGCTGCACGAGTTCGACGTCGAACAGATCTGGACCCTGCTCGCCGGATCGCTGGAGGTCGACCTCGGCGACGAGACGCACGCCCTGGCCGAGGGGGACACCGTCGTGCTGCCCGCGGGCGTGCGGCGGCAGTTCCGCGGCGGGCCGCAGGGGTACCGGGCGATCGTGACCGCCGCGGCGGGCGCGCGGGCGCGGACCCCGCAGTCGGACGCGGCGATCGTGCCCGCCTGGATCGCCTGACGCCGCTCGCGTGGCACGGGCCCGTCGACCGCCGCCGCGGATCCGACGCCCCTCAGGACCCGACCGTGTGGCACACCGCCCCGATGGCCGCGGTGATCGCCGCCACCTCGTCGGGCGTGCTGATGAACGGCGGCATGGTGTAGACGAGATCGCGGAACGGGCGCAGCCAGACCCCCGCGTCGACCGCGGCGGCGGTGGCGGCTCGCATGTCGACGGGCCGATCGAGCTGGACCACGCCGATGGCGCCGAGCACCCGGACGTCGGCGACGCCGGGGGCGGTCCGCAGCGGGTCGAGTCCGGCGCGCAGACCCGCCTCGACGGCGGCGACCTCGGCGCGCCAGTCCCGCGCGAGCAGCGCCTCGACGGAGGCGACGGCCACCGCGCAGGCCAGCGGGTTGCCCATGAAGGTGGGCCCGTGCATGAGCCCGCCGTGGGCGGCACTGATGGTCTCGGCGATCGCGGTGGTGCACAGCGCGGCCGCGAGCGTCAGGTAGCCGCCGGTCAGCGCCTTGCCGACGCACATGACGTCCGGGCGCACATCCGCGTGTCCGGCTGCGAACAGCTCGCCGGTGCGGCCGAATCCGGTGGCGATCTCGTCGAAGATCAGCAGCACGTCGTGCTCGTCGCACAGTCGGCGCAGGTCGGCGAGATAGCGGGGGTCGTGGAAACGCATGCCGCCGGCGCCCTGCACCACCGGCTCCACGATGACAGCGGCCAACTCGTCCGCGTGCGCGGCGACGGCGCCGGCGAGTTCGCGGACATAGGAGGACAGGTATTCGGCGGGCGGCGGGCCGACGAAGAGCTGTTCGGTGAGCACGTCGGTCCACAGCGCGTGCATGCCGCCCTCGGGGTCACACACGCTCATGGGCGTGAAGGTGTCGCCGTGGTAGCCGCCGCGCCAGGTGAGCAGCTTGCGCTTGTCCGGCCTGCCGAGGCCGCGCCAGTACTGCAGGCACATCTTGACCGCGACCTCCACCGAGACCGAGCCGGAGTCGCACAGGAATACTCTGTCCAGCCCGTCGGGGGTGAGTTCGACCAGCAGTTCGGTCAGACGCGCGGCGGGCTCGTGGGTGAGGCCGCCGAACATGACGTGGCTCATCCGCCCGGCCTGCTCGATCAGGGCGGCGTCGAGGGCCGGGTGGCGGTAGCCGTGGACCGCCGCCCACCACGAGCTCATGCCGTCGATCAGTTCCCGCCCGTCGGCCAGGGTCAGGCGCACCCCGGACGCGCTCGCCACCACCAACGGCTCGGTGGTGGCGGGGAAGCCGCCGTAGGGGTGCCAGACGTGGGCCGCGTCGACGGCGGCTATCCGCTCCGGGGTCAGTGCCGTGCGGGGCGGGTTCGTGGTCGGTGTGCCGGTGGCCAAGTCGGTCCTCGCGGGGTGTCGCGCTGCGGTCGCTCGCCCCGTCCGGGGCGACTTGAACGGTGTTCAAGTTAGCAGGCGGCACCCGCGACACGCAGCGCCTCCGGTTCCCGGATGTGAGCCTTGTGACGAGGTGCACGGCGACACGGCCACGGGGGCGGTTCGGCGCTACTGTCGTCTGCATGGCTCAGCCCGACCACGCGCCAAGCGATGTGACGCCCCTCGGCACCTGGCCGGGGACGGCCTATCCCCTCGGTGCGACCTACGACGGCGCAGGCACCAATTTCTCGCTGTTCACCGAAGTCGCCGACGCGGTCGAACTGTGCCTCATCGATCGCGACGGCGCGGAGACCAGGATCGCGCTGGAGGAGGTCGACGGCTATGTCTGGCACGCCTACCTGCCCACCATCGGTCCCGGCCAGCGCTACGGCTTCCGGGTGCACGGCCCCTACGAGCCGGAGCGCGGATTGCGCTGCGACCCGAGCAAATTGCTGCTCGACCCGTACGGCAAGGCCTTCGACGGGGAGTTCGACGGCGATCCCTCGCTGCACACCTACGGCCTGGACTCCCTCGGCCACACCATGACCGGCGTGGTCATCAACCCGTTCTTCGACTGGGGCGCCGACCGCCCGCCGAACCGGCCCTACCACGAGACCGTCATCTACGAGGCCCATGTCAAGGGCATGACGATGACCCACCCCGAGGTGCCGGAGGAGTTGCGCGGCACCTACGCGGGCATCGCACATCCGGCGGTGGTCGAGCATCTGAAAGCACTGGGCATCACCGCGATCGAACTCATGCCGGTGCACCAGTTCCTGCACGACCGGACACTGCTCGACCAGGGGCTGCGCAACTACTGGGGGTACAACAGCTTCGGCTACCTGGCGCCGCACAACGAGTACGCGGCCAGCCCGCGCGGCGGCGCGGCGGTCACCGAGTTCAAGGCGATGGTGCGGGCCCTGCACGCCGAGGGCATCGAGGTGATCCTCGACGTGGTCTACAACCACACCGGCGAGGGCAACCACCTCGGGCCGACGATCTCCTTCCGCGGCATCGACAACGCCGCCTACTACCGGCTGCTCGAGGACGATCCCGCCAAGTACATGGACTACACCGGCACCGGCAACAGCCTGAACGTGCGCCACCCGCACACGCTGCAGCTGATCATGGACTCGTTGCGGTACTGGATCCTGGACATGCACGTCGACGGCTTCCGTTTCGACCTGGCCGCGACCCTGGCCCGCGAACTGCACGACGTGGACAAGCTCTCCACCTTCTTCGACCTGGTCCAGCAGGACCCGGTGGTCAGCCAGGTCAAGCTGATCGCCGAGCCGTGGGATATCGGCGAGGGCGGCTACCAGGTCGGCAACTTCCCCGGCCTGTGGACGGAGTGGAACGGCAAGTACCGCGACACCGTGCGCGACTACTGGCGGGGCGAGCCCGCGACGCTGGGCGAGTTCGCCTCCCGGCTGACCGGTTCCTCGGACCTGTACGAGGCGACCGGCCGCCGCCCCAGCGCCAGCATCAACTTCGTCACCGCCCACGACGGGTTCACCCTGCGTGACCTGGTTTCCTACAACGAGAAACACAACGAGGCCAACGGCGAGGACAATCGCGACGGCGAGAGCCACAACCGCTCGTGGAACTGCGGCGTCGAGGGCCCGACCGACGACCAGGAGATCCTGGCGCTGCGCGCCAAGCAGCAGCGCAACATGCTGGCCACACTGATCCTGAGCCAGGGCACGCCGATGCTCGCGCACGGCGACGAGATCGGCCGCACCCAGCTGGGCAACAACAATGTGTACTGCCAGGATTCGCCGCTGGCGTGGATGGACTGGTCGCTGGCGCAGACCAATGCCGACCTGCTGAGCTTCACCCGCTCGGCGATCGCGCTGCGCACCGGGCATCCGGTCTTCCGGCGCAGGCGGTTCCTCGAGGGCAGGCCGATCGGGCCCAAGCACGACGTCACCCACGACATCGCCTGGCTGACGCCGGGCGGCGAAGAGATGACGGCGGCGGACTGGGACAGCGGATTCGGCAAGGCGCTGACGGTCTACCTCAACGGCCGCGCCATCCGCGAGCCGGGCCCGCGCGGCGAGCGCATCGTCGACGACTCGTTCCTGTTGTGTTTCAACGCCCACCACGACCCGCTGGACTTCGTGCTGCCCGGCCCCGAGTACGGCCTGCGATGGCTGGTCGAACTGGATTGCTCCAGTCCCGACGGCAGCGGCGGCGCGGTCTACGATGCCGAGGCCGTCCTGCCCGTGCCAGGCCGTTGCCTGCTCGTCCTGCGTTGCACCGAAACCGTGACCCTGCCATGACTCTGCCCGCCACCCCCGCACCCGCACCCCGCCCCGATGCCGCCGCGCCCGGTCGCCGGGTCAGACAGACGCCGGTGCGCAGCACCTACCGGCTGCAACTGCGCCCGGACGCGCTGACCTTCGAGGACGCCCGCGCCATCGCGGAATACCTGCAGCAGCTGGGGGTCTCGCACCTGTACCTGTCCCCCATCCTGACCGCGGCGCGTGGCTCCACCCACGGCTACGACGTGACCGATCCGACCACGGTGTCGGCGGCGCTTGGCGGCCCGCTCGGGCTCAAGGCGTTGTCGGACGAGGTGCGCACGCGCGGCATGGGGCTGATCGTTGACCTGGTGCCCAATCACGTGGGGGTGGCCGATCCCCGGCAGAACCCGTGGTGGTGGGACGTGCTGCGCAACGGGCGGGAGTCGGCCTACGCGAAGTTCTTCGACATCGACTGGAGCCCGGGCAACGGCGCGGGCGGGCGGCTGGCGCTGCCGGTGCTGGCCAACGAGAACGACCCGGCCGCGCTCACGGTGGACCGGTCGGGGCCCGAACCCATGCTGGCGCTGCACGATCTGCGCTTCCCCATCGCGCCCGGCACCGACGGCGACAATCCCCTGCGCATCCACGACCGCCAGCACTACCGGCTGGTGAGCTGGAAGGCCGGAGTGTGCACCTACCGCCGGTTCTTCGCGGTGAGCTCGCTGGCGGCGCTGCGCCAGGAGGACCGCGAGGTCTTCGACGTCACCCACCGGGAGCTGGCCGCCTGGTGCGAGCACGACCTGATCGACGGTGTGCGGGTGGACCACCCGGACGGCCTGGCCGACCCGGCGGGTTATCTGCACCGGCTGCGGCAGCTGATCGGACCGGACCGGCTGCTGCTGGTGGAGAAGATCCTGGCGAACCGGGAGCCGCTGGACCCCACGCTGCCGGTGGACGGCACCACCGGCTACGACGCGCTGGCCTGGATCGGCGGGGTGCTCATCGACCCGAAGGGCGAGCAGACGCTCACCGAGTTGTCCCGCCGTTACGCCGGGCACGGCAGTGACCGCGCGTGGATCGGCGAGACCGAACACCGCATCAAACGGGCGGTGGCCGAAAGCATCCTGGCCCCGGAGCTGCGCAGGCTGGTGGCCACCATCAAACGCGACGCTGGCGCGGATTCCTTCGACACGCTGGCGCTGACCAACGCGGTGATCGAGGTGCTTGCGTTCATGCCGGTGTACCGGGCCGACTACACGCCGCTCGCCGGCATGACCGGCGCGGTGATCGCCGAGGTGGAGCGCCGCAACAGCGAGCTGAGCGCGCCGTTGAAGGTGCTGGTCCGGGCGCTGGCCGTGGACGGGGAGGCGGCGACCCGGTTCGAGCAGGTGTGCGGGGCGATGACGGCGAAAGCGGTGGAGGACACCATGTTCTACCGCGCCGCGCGGCTGGTGTCGCTACAGGAGGTGGGTGGCAACCCGGCGCGCTTCGGGCATTCGGTCAACGAGTTCCACCTGGCCAACATCGAGCGGGTGCGGCGCTGGCCCGCCGGGATGACGACGTTGTCCACCCACGACACCAAACGCGGCGAGGACGTGCGGGCGCGCATCGGCGTGCTCTCCCAGGTGGCGGGGACGTGGGCGAAGGCGGTGGAGACCTGGCTGGAGCAGACCCCGCCGCCGGACGGCGCGACCGCGTTGATGCTGTTGCAGAACATGTTCGGCGTGTGGCCCGCCGACGGCAGACCGGCATCGTCGGTGTCGGGTCTGCGCGAGCGGCTGCACATGTACGCGACGAAGGCGATCCGCGAGGCCGGGCTGCGCACCTCCTGGGAGGACCCGGACGCCGAGTTCGAGACCGCCGTGCACGTGTGGCTGGACGCGGTGATCGACGGGCCGGTGGGCGCGGCGCTCAGCGACCTGACCCACGACCTCGCCCCGCACGCCTGGTCGGACTCCCTGGCGCAGAAGTTGTTGCAACTGTGCGGGCCCGGCATCCCGGATGTGTACCAGGGCTGCGAGCTGTGGGAGGACTCGCTCGTCGACCCGGACAACCGCCGTCCGGTGGATTTCCCCGCCCGCACCGGCATGCTGCAGTCGCTCACCGGCACACCGGCGCTGGACACCTCCGGCGCGGCGAAGATGTGGGTGGTGGCCTACTCGCTGTGGCTGCGCCGGGAACGCCCCGAGTGCTTCGTCGGCGGCACCTATCTGCCGATCTACGCGACCGGCGAGCAGGCCGAGCGCGTGGTCGGTTACGCCCGCGGCCGGGTGGGTGAGCCGCCGGAGGTGGTCGTGCTGGTCACCCGGCACAGTGTGGGCCTTGCCGAGACGGGCTGGGGCGACACCGCGGTAGACCTGCCGACGGGCGCGTGGACCGACCGGCTGACCGGGCACACCTTCCAGGGGCGCACCCGCGTGGAGCAGATCTTCGCGCGGCTGCCCGTCGCGTTGCTCGTGCGCTGACCAGCCAGGGTGCGCTGACCGGCGAGGTCGCGGCGGGCACATCCGCGTGCCGGAGCCGCACCGTGGGCCTCCTGGTTCGTCGTCGAACCCGTCGGTCCGAGTTCGCTCGCCGTTGAGCGTGCTCGCGGTGGGGCCGGTGTCAGGGAGTTCCGGGGCGGGCGTCGTTGCCCTGGCCGGGATCTCGGGTCGTGGTGGCCGATCGCGGGGTGGCCGATCGGCCGTGTGGTCAGAAGTGGTGGCCGAGGACGGCGTTCGGGTGGGCGTCCTGGACGATCGGCCGCGCGTCGTGGGAGATCTGCCGTGGTCCCCGTTCGCCCGGCCACGCGGTGTCGGTGAGGCGGGACGGAACGGGCTCGATCAGCTCGTCGGGTATGTGGCCGCCGAGTTCGGCCCGCCAGCGGATCAGGTTCTCCGGGCGATAGCCGGGGGCCTCGGCGGCCGTCGCGGCCAGCCGCACCCCGTGGTCGCCCTCGACCATCGGCCTGCGCCAGGAGTCGCGGTAGAAGCGGCTGCGGCGGGCGCCGAGGGTGCGCACGGCGCGGAGGAGGTTCAGCGCGCGATAGGCCGGGCCGAGTGAGTCGTGCGGGGTGTCGTGGCCAGGGACCCGGGCACACTCGCGGGTGAGGCAGGACAGGTGGTCGTCGTCGAAGGCCAGTCCCTCGGCGCGGGCTTCGGCGACCATCCAGCGCAGGGCCGCGTCGGACAGTCCGCACTCGCGGTAGCCGCCACCCACATCGCTGTGCACGCCGGCGAACCAGACCTGTTCGACGCGGGCGCGGTCGCCCCGGTGCTTGATCCGGCTGTGCTTGACGTGCAGCGGCACCGGCACCTGCCACAGGCAGGGTTCGAATTCGCGCCTGCGCTCGTCGAGGGCGAGCGCCTGCCTCGCACACAGCACCCATTCGGAGAGTTTGACGTCGTGGAAGCGGTGCCGCCGGGCGGTCACGCCGGGGACCCCGAGCGCACCGACGGTGTCGAACACGCCGAGGAAGTGGATCGGCGCCCGCCTGCTGTGCGCGGCGCGGAAGTCGGCCCAGTCCCGCTCGGCGAGCGGGCGCCCGCGACGGCCGAGGGGTGCGCCGCGCCTGCGGTACATGGCCAGCGCGGCCGGGTAGTGACCCGCGATCATCGACTGCGGGGTCATGATGCCGATGCGGTCGATCAGGCCGACCAGGCTGCGCGCGGTGAAGGCGCCGCGACTGAAACCGAAGACGAAGATCTCGTCCCCCGGTTCCCAGTTCACCGCCAGCTGCCAGTAGGCGGCCGACAGGTTGGCCTCGAGGCCGAGGCCGAAGGCGCCGCCGATCAGCCGGTCGGCGGCGAAGCCGCGGGCGCCGGGCCCGGAGACGTAGATGACGTGCTGGCGGATGCGCGAGCCCGCCGGGCCCCGCCCCTCCTTGCGCACCGTCTGCGCGATCTTGACGATATTGGACACGGCACTGCTGTGCTCGGCCTTCCAGGTCCCGTCGCAACACACCACCAGGCGTTTCATGCCCCCGAGTCTGCGCCGCGCGGCCGCCGGACACGCGCGTACCCGGCTACTCGAAACCGGTGTCGTGCGGTGGCCGTCGTCGGTCCGCCGCCCCGTCAACCGGTCTGGACAGAGGTTCGCGGGGGGGGGGGGGGGCCCCCCCCGCCCCCGCCCCCCCCCCCCCCCCCGGGGGGGGGGCCGCGGCGCCCGCCCCCCCGCGGGGGGGGGCGGGGCCCCCCCCCCCC
>NZ_JARWRU010000573.1 GCF_029867845.1 Nocardia farcinica
CCACAGTCCGGCCCATGGACCGCGTCCGGCGGCGGCCAGGCGGAGTTCGCCGAGCTCACCCGGCGGGAGCCGCACGCCCTCGTCGTCGTGGGCGGCCACGTCGAACTGCGGCAACACCAGGCCGCTGCCACCGGGCGACCATCGCAGGCCGGGCGGGTCGATCGCGACGACGGTCGGCGCCTCGGTCAGGCCGTAGGTGGCGCGCGGGACCAGTCCGTGGGCGGTGGCGAAGGATTCGCGCACCGCGTCGGGGGTGTCGCCGCCGCCGCTCCAGACCTCGCGCAGCGAGGCCAGTTCGGCGTGCGGCCTGCGGGCCAGGTCGTGGACCTGGGCGGGCGCGCCGTTCCACACTGTGACGCGATGCTCGGCGATCCATCCGGCGACCCCGTCCGCGTCGCGGCGGTCCATGATCACCGCGGTCCCGCCCGCCTGGGCGGTGGTCAGGGTGGACAGGATCATCAGGTTCAGGATGGTCAGCGGGAAGCTGTCGCCCTTGCGCAGGCTCGCGTCCCAGCCACGGGTCGCCACCAGTGCCGCGTCGGGCAGCAACAGATTGCGCTGGCTGTGCACGACGGCCTTGGGGTGTCCCGAGGTGCCGCTGGTGAACGCGATGGCGGCCGGGGCATCGATGTCGTGCTCGACGGCGGGTGGTGCGGGGGCGTCGGCGATCAGCTCGGCCCACCGTTCGGGGTCGACGCTGGCGGCGCGATCACCCTGCCAGCGTGGACCGGCGAGCACGACGGCGGGTGCGCACAGCTCGCGCAGGCGCTGCTGCTCGGCCGGGGCGAGCGCCTCGCCGATGCCCGCCCAGATCGCGCCGATCCGCTGCGCGCTGTGGAAGGCCGCGACGATGTCCAGATCGTTGGGCAGACAGGCGGCCACCCGATCGCCGGGGCGCACGCCCAGTGACCACAACGCCCCGGCGGCGCGGTCGGCGTGTTCGTCGAGTTCGGCGTAGGTCCAGGTGCCGGAGGCGGCGGTCAGGGCGGGGGAATCCGGTGCTGCGTCGCGCAATACGTGCGCGATGGGGCGGAAGCCGGTGAATCCGTTCACCGTTCCTGGATACCACTTTCCACTCTATCCTTGTAAAGATTCATCAGATAGCGTCGCGACTGCCGAGAATGGAGGACGCGATGGACGACAGCGCGCCGAGCGCGGCGGGACCACTGTCCGGGATGCGGGTCATCGATCTCACCGCGATGGTGATGGGCCCCTACTGCACGCAGATCATGGCCGACATGGGGGCGGAGGTGATCAAGATCGAACCGCCCGGCGGCGACGACACCCGCCACATCTCCGTCGGCCCGGAGCCGGGGATGAGCGGGGTGTTCGCCAATGTCAACCGAGGTAAGCGCAGCGTGGTGCTCGACCTGCGGACCGAGGCCGGAACCAGGGCGCTGCGCTCGCTGATCCCCGGCGCGGACGTCTTCGTGCACTCCATGCGCGGTGCGGCGATCGAGCGCCTCGGCTTCGGCTATCCGGCCGTCGCCGCGCTCAACCCTTCGATCGTCTACACCAACTGCTACGGCTACGGCCGCCGCGGCCCCTACGCCGGCCTGCCCGCCTACGACGACACCGTGCAGGCCGAGTGCGGCATCCCGTGGACGCAGCAACAGCTCACCGGCGCACCGGGTTTCGCCGGGACCATCGTGGCCGACAAGGTCGCGGGCATGACCGCGCTCTACGCCACCACCATGGCGCTGCTGCACCGCGAGCGCACCGGGGAGGGGCAGGAGGTCGAGGTCGCCATGTTCGAGACCATGGCGGCGTTCATGCTGGTCGAACACGCCAACGGCGCGATGTTCGAGCCGCCGCTCGGGCCCGCCGGGTATCCGCGCGCGCTGAGCGCCCATCGCAGGCCGTACCGCACCGCCGACGGTCATCTCGCCGCGCTGGTCTACAACGACAAACAGTGGAACGCCTTCGTCGGTGCGGTGCGACCCGACTGGGCCGGGCCGGAATTCGCGACGCTGGCAGAGCGCGCGGCCCGCATCGACACCGTCTACGCCCATCTGGTCGGGACGTTCCGGCAGCGCACCACCGCCGAATGGCTTCGCCTGCTGCGGGAGTTGCAGATCCCGGCCGCGCCGGTGCGCACCCTGGACGAATTGTTCGCCGACCCGCACCTCGAGGCCGTCGGGTTCTTCGAGACCGTGGACAGCCAGGACGGTCCGGTGCGCTTCCCCGGGCCGCCCGCGTGGTTCTCCCGGACGCCGGGCCGGGTTCGCGGTCCGGCCCCGCGGCTGGGCGCTCACACCGACGAGGTACTGGCCGAAGCGTCCGCGTCGAAGCGGTCCGGGGCCGGGCCGGCGGCCCGTGACCGTGCCGCCGAGACGAACGGCCGGGCGCGATGACGGCCGTCCTGCCCGCCGCCGACCTCGACCTGCGCGCCATCCTGCGCCCGGGTGACCGCATCGTCGCCGGTCAGGCCTGCGGCGAACCGACCACCCTGATCGAGGCGCTGATCGCCCAGGGCCCGCGGATCGAGGGGCTGTCGCTGTTCGTGGCCACCAGCTTCTCCGGCCTGCTGACACCCGCGGCCGCGGATGCGTTCACCCCGGTGAGCATGGGCGCGATCGGGGCGCTGCGAGCGCTGACCCGTGTGCATCGGCTGCGGGTGATCCCCTGTCACGTGAGCCGGATCGGTCCCATGATCGAGGCAGGCATCCTCGGCTGCGACGTGGCCCTCATCCAGGTCGCGCCCGCCGACGCGGACGGGACCCACAGCCTCGGGCTGATCAGCGACCACGTGCGGGCCGCGGTCGACTCCGCGCGGGTGGTGATCGCCGAGGTCAACGACCGGGTGCCGCGCACCTGCGGTGAACGCGTCCGCTCCGCCGACATCGATGTGGCCGTGCGGGTCTCGCGACAGCCGGTGCAGGTGCCGCCCGCCTCCATCGGCCCCGTCGACGAGGCCATCGCCGGTCACGTGGCGGCCTACATCGACGACGGCGCGGTCCTGCAGACCGGTGTGGGCGCGGTCCCCGACGCGGTGCTGCGGCTGCTGCACGATCGCCGTGACCTGGGCGTTCACTCCGGCATGATCGGCGACGGCCTGGTCGAGCTGGTCGAGGCGGGCGTGATCACCAACGCGCGCAAGCCGATCGACCGTGGCGTCTCGGTCACCGGCGCCCTCATCGGCACCGACCGGCTCTACCGCTTCGCCGACCGCAATCCGGCCGTCGCCATGCGCACCACCGCCTACACCCACGACCCCGCCGTGCTGGCCCGGCTGGAGCGGCTGGTCACCGTCAACTCCGCCGTCGAGGTCGATCTCACCGGCCAGGTCAACGCCGAACAGAGCGGCGCGGCCTATCTCGGCGGGACCGGCGGGCAGGTGGATTTCGTGCGCGCCGGGGCGCGTTCGCCCGGCGGCCGCGCCGTCATCGCCCTGCCCGCCACCGCGAAGGGCGGCACCGTCAGCCGGATCACCGCCGCGTTGTCCGGTCCGGTGACCACCGCGCGCAGCGATGTCGACGTCATCGTCACCGAATACGGAGCGGCCGAGCTGGCCGGACACGACCTGGCCGAACGCGCCCGCAGGCTGACCGCCATCGCCCACCCGGACTTCCGCGAACACCTGGCGCGCGCCGCCCATCGGATCGAGCAGAGGGGATTCTGATGAGCACACCCGATCAGCAGCCCGCCACCGTCCCTGGGGCCGCCGAGGACGCCGTGCTCTTCGAGGCCCGCCCCGACGGCATCGCGATCATCACGCTCAACCGCCCCGAACGGCGCAACTGCCTCGGCGCGGACGTGCGCGCGGGCCTGTTCACCGCATGGGACCGGTTCGAGCGCGATCCCGCCCTGCGCGTGGCGATCCTCACCGGCGCGGGGAAAGCCTTCTGTGCCGGGGGCGACCTGCGGGAGATGGTCGAGACCGGCATGACGGTCCCGCCGCGCGAGATGTTCCCCCTGCCCTACGACACCATCGAACTGAGCAAGCCGACCATCGCCGCAGTCGACGGCGCCGCCTACGCGGGCGGGTGGATGATCGCCCAGGCCTGCGACCTGTGCGTGGCCGCGACCACCGCCCGCTTCGCCGTCACCGAGGTGAAGGTGGGACGGAGCTCGCCGTGGGCCGCACCGCTGATCCACATGATCCCGCAGCGGGTCATGATGGAACTGCTGCTCACCGGCGACCCCATCGACGCGCGCCGCGCCTACGAGATCGGCCTGGTCAATCGGGTCACCGAACCGGGCCTGCTCATGTCGACAGCGCTGGAACTGGCGGGCAGAATCGCCGCGGGCGCACCGCTGTCGGTGGCGGCGGCTCGCCAGACCGTCATGCTCGCCACCGAGATGGGCCGCTCGGCGGCTCTGCAAGCCGCCCGCCACGCATCGACCCACTGTTACCGGAGCGACGACGCCCAGGAAGGCCCCCGCGCCTTCGCGGCGGGCCGCTCCCCGCGCTGGACCGGCCGTTGAGGATGCCGCCGGGCCGGGGCGCGCCGGAGCCGGCGAGCGCACGACCCGGCCGGATCTACTGCTCGACGAGTTCCTTCCGCTGCCGCGGGAGGACGCGGTAGCGCAGGAAGGCGGGGAAGATCAGCGCGGCGACGACCATGCCGAGCACGACGAGCGCGCCGCCACCGGAGGCGGCCACCGCGGTGCCGACGCTCGCGGCGGCGAACCCGTGCAGCACGTCGCCGACACGGGGTCCGCCCGCGACGACGACGATGAACACGCCCTGGAGCCTGCCGCGCATCTCGTCGGTGGCGACCTGCTGGAGCATGGTCATGCGCAGGGCCGCGGAGACCATGTCGACGGCGCCGCCGAACGCCGAGCAGGCCAGGGCGAGGATCAGTGCGACGGTGGGGGTGAGGCCGTGGCCGGTGAAGCCGACGGCGGCGCCGAAACCGATCATGGACACGCCCCACAGGGCGATGCAGACGATCACCGCGAGGCCCTGGCGTCGCACCCGGGGAATCCAGCCGGAGAAGACGCCGCCGAGCACCGCGCCCGCCGACATGGAGGCGAACAGCAGTCCGAGGACGACACCGCCGGTGGCGGGATCGCCGAATGTTTCGTGCGCGATCTCCGGGTAGAGGGCGCGGGCCATGCCGAAGACCATGGCGATGATGTCGACGGCGAACGAGGCCAGCAGCACCTTCTGGGTCGCGAGATAGGCGAAGCCGTCGAGCACGGTGCGGAATCCGGCGCGGGTGACGCTGCCGGTGGGCGGCAGGGCGGGCAGCCGCCACACCGCCCACAGGGTGGCCAGCAGGGCGACCGCGTCGAGCAGGTAGAGGGTGGACAGGCCGACCACCGGGATCATCGCGCCCGCCAGCACCGGGCCGGCGATGGCGCCGAATTGCATGACGGTCATGTTCAGCGAGTTCGCCGCCGCGAGTTGCCCTTCGGGGAGCAGGCGGGGGATGGTGGCGCTGCGGGTGGGCTGGTTGACGGCGAAGAACGCCTGTTGCACGGCGAACAGGCACAGCACGACCCACACGTTGTCCAGCCCGGCGGCGGCCTGCGCCCAGAACGCGAGCGCGGTCAGTCCGGTGCCGGTGGTGGTGATGAGCAGCAGCACCCGCCGGTCCATCACATCCGCCAGCGCGCCGCCCCACAGGCCGAACACGATGAGCGGCACCAGGCCGAACAACCCGGCCAGGCCGACATAGCCGGAGCTGCCGGTGATCTGGAAGATCTGCTGGGGGACCGCGACCACGGACAGTTGCGCGCCGATGGTGGTGACGATGCCCGAGGTCCACAGACGTCGGTAGTCCGCATTGCGCAGTGGGGTGGTGTCGGCGAGCACTCTCACCGGCGGAAGCGTAATCC
>NZ_JARWRU010000574.1 GCF_029867845.1 Nocardia farcinica
GTACGACATCTCCTTGCCGTGCAACTGCTCGGCCTGCGCCAGGCCCTGCTGCCCGGCGGCGGTGTACAGCGCCGCGGACTGGTGCGGGTTCTCGCCGTAACGCAGCACCGCCGCGCGCTGCCAGCTGCCGCCGATCCACGCCGGGTAGGGGCTGCTCGGGGCCTGCCCGCCCTCGGCCTCGGCCACGGCGGGGGCACGCACGCCCGTCATCCAGCTCGCGACCGCCACGTCGTAGGCGGCGGTGTGCTGAAAGGCCTTGGCGGCCAGCGCGGTCCGCTGGGCGAGGGTGAAACCGCCCTCCTTCACCGCGGAGAGCACCTCGTCGTAGTCACCGGCGTCGACGACCACGGCCACCGAGGGGTGGTTCTTGGCGGCCGCGCGCACCATCGACGGGCCGCCGATGTCGATCTGCTCGACGCACTCGTCCTCGCTCGCGCCGCCGGCCACGGTCTGGGTGAACGGGTAGAGGTTCACCACCACCAACTGGAAGGCCTCCACACCGAGCTCGGTGAGCTGGTCGAGGTGCTCCTGCTTGCGGGTGTCGGCGAGGATGCCGGCGTGCACCCTCGGGTGCAGCGTCTTGACCCGGCCGTCCAGGGTCTCGGGGAAGCCGGTCAGCTCCTCCACCCTGGTCACCGGGATGCCCGCATCCGCGAACATGCCCCCGGTGGAACCCGTCGAGACCAGTTCGACGCCCGCGGCGTGCAGACCGCTCGCGAGCTCGACGAGCCCGGTCTTGTCGTAGACGCTCACCAGCGCCCTGCGGATCGGCTTGCGTTCAGTCACCGCTGCACCCGCTCATCTGGAATTACTGCCTTTCGTCCGTCGGAGACAATGCCTCGCGTGGCGACGGCGGCCACGACTTCCGCCAGCAACCGTCGTTCCACAACCTTGATGCGTTCGTGCAGGGTGGCCTCGTCGTCGCCGGGCAGCACCGGCACCGGTTCCTGAGCCAGGATCGGTCCGGTGTCCACACCCGCGTCCACCAGGTGCACCGTCGAGCCGGTGTAGCGCACCCCGTAGGCGAGCGCGTCGCGCACCCCGTGCGCGCCGGGGAAGCTCGGCAGCAGCGCGGGGTGGGTGTTGATGATGCGGCCGCCGAAGCGGGCCAGGAAGGCGGGGCCGAGGATCTTCATGAAGCCCGCGGAGACCACCAGGTCGGGATGGAAGGCGTCGACCCGCTCGGTCAGCGCCTCGTCCCAGGCGCCGCGGTCGGCGTAGTCGCCCAGCGCGACCCGGAAGTGCGGAACGCCCGCGTCCTCGGCGTGGCCGGTGGCCGCGCAGTCGCGGTCGACGCCCACCGCGACCACCTTCGCCGGGTAGCCGGGCTCGGCCGCGGCGTCGAGCAGGGAGCGCAGCAGGGATCCGGTGCCCGAGGCGAGCACCACGACGGTGGCCGGGGCCGCGGTCGGCACCCACGTGGCATGCGAGGTCGTCAGGGGTCTGCTCCTGCGTGTCGATCGGTCGGCGGGGAACCTCACCGCCGGTGATCAGCGTAGTCGGTGGCGCACGGGCTTCCGACGACCGGTGTCCCGCGCGGTGGCGGGGCGCGGCGGCGCGGGCACGGCGGCGCCGCCGCGGCTACCGGGCGGCGTCGGGATCGACCACCTCGGCGTCGACGATGTCGTCCTCCGGCTCACGACGCGGGCGGCTGGGCACCGGGGGTTCGTCGAGGACTTCGGCGTCGATGGCGTCCGGGACGCCGTCGTCGTAGGTGGGGGTGCCGGTCGCGCGGTTCGCGGCGCGGCCGAGGGCGCGCCCACCGCTCAGGCGGGCGTCCGCGCCCCGGTGACCGTCGTCGGCGGTTCCTTCGGCCGGATCGGCGCGGCGGCCCTCGTGATCGCCGTCGTGGTCGTGATCGCCGTCGTGGTCGTACTCGCCGTCGAGGTCGTGGTCCTCGTCGAAATGCTCGTCCTCGTAGCGGTCGTCCTCGTAGGAGCCGCCGTCCTCGTCGTCGTAGCCGTGGTGCGCGTCGTCGTAGTCGTGGTGCGCGTCGTCGTAGCCGTCGTGCCCGGATTCGGCGCGGCTGTCGTCTCCCCCGCGACGGTCGTAGTCGTCGTGATCGTCGTAATCCTGATCGTCGTAATCGTGATCGAGATCGTCGTGATCGGCGTAGTAGTAATCGTCCTCCGCACGCGCGGCTCGGCGGTCGAGCACCAGGCGGGCCAGGATCAGCCCGAGCCAGCCGGACACCGAGAGCACCAGGAACGACGCGGCCGCGAAGGTCGGCAACGCGACCCCGACGTGCCCGAATCCGCCCAGTTCGCCGCCCGCCAGCAGCGCCGCGCCTGCCAGGACCAGCGTGGTGGCGCCCGCGCAGACCAGGATCGACCACGGCCGGGGGATCTCGTCGTCGCCGGTGCGGGCCAGGTCGAGACCGGTGACGACGCCGACGGCGGCGGGCAGCAGCATCAGCAGCGGCCACCAGGCGACCGCGGGACCGATCGGCAGCGCGGCCAGCACCGGCACCACGGGCACCGGTCCGCCGGACACCTCGAACAGGCTCACCGAGGCCGCACCGAACTGCACCGAGGAGCCGAGCAGGATGCCCAGCGCGCCTGCCACCACATTCGGCAGGTAGATCACCGACAGCGCCGAGAGTCCGAGCACACCCCAGAAGTCGCCCGCGTCGGCGTAGCCCTCGCCCATGGTCGACCAGTGCGCCAGCAGCGACACCACCGTCACCGCCGTCGCGCAGGCCACCAGGCGCAGCACGGCGGTGCCGGTGCGGCGCAGGCCGGTGACCGCCCAGTCCGGCAGCCGCAGCAGATCGACCACGTACGGGATCTCGCGGCTGACGATGCCCGCCGCGGCGGCGAGCAGGTGCAGCGCCAGCACCCAGGCGAACGCGGCCAGCGCGTTCGGCGAGCGCACCGGGGGGGTGGCGGGGGGGAGCGGACCCCCCGCCCCGCCGCCCGCGGGGCCCCGCCGCGCCCCCCCCCCCGCCCCCCCCCCCCCCCCCCCCC
>NZ_JARWRU010000575.1 GCF_029867845.1 Nocardia farcinica
CCCCCCGGGGGGGGGGGGGCTCGGCCACCCCCCCGCCCACCCGAGGTCAGCGAGCGAGGAAGGCCAGCACGACCGCTTCCCAGGCCTGCTTCTGCTCGATCATCACCCAGTGCCCGCAGTTGGGGAAGATGTGCAGCTCGCCGTTGCGCAGCAGCCGCATCGGCAGCAGCGCCATGTCGACCGGGCTGACCCGGTCGTCGCGCCCCCAGGTGATCAACACCGGCGCGGTGAGCTGCCCCAGCTTCGCCCAGCTCGGCGTCTCCACCGCCCTGGCCGCCTCGGCGATGCGCGCCAGCGCCGCCCGGCCGTACATCCGGCGCGAGTTCTCCAGCGTCGCCGGATCGGTGGCCTGCTGCCAGCGTTGCTCGATCAGTTCCTCGGTGATCAGCGCCGGGTCGTGGACCATGGAACGCAGCCAGGCGACCAGCGCTTCCCTCGTCGGGTTCTCCACGAACTCGCCCAGCCGGATGATGCCCTCGCCGGGGGCGGCGCTGAACAGCGGCGTCCCGATGCCGCCGACGGTGACCACCCGATCCACCCGATCCGGGTTCGCCAACGCGAAATCGGTGGCCACGAAGCCGCCCATCGAGTTGCCGATCACGCGCACCCGGTCCAGGCCGAGTCCGTCGAGGAAAGCGGTCACCGCCTGCTGGGCCGACATCATCGGGTGCGGGGCGCCGAAGTCGTCACTGATGCCGAATCCGGGCAACTCGAGCACCAGGGTGCGGTAGTGCGCGGCGAAGGCGGGGACGTTGCCGCCGAAGTTGCGCCAACCGGTGACCCCCGGCCCGGAGCCGTGCAGCAACAGCAGCGGCGGGCCGTCGCCGCTTTCGCGATAGCGCAGCACCCCGCGCTCGGTGGGCAGCTCCCGCAGCTCGGGAAGAACGTCGGTTTCGACCGGTGTACTCATGTCCGAGAGCCTGCCACCCCCGGCCCGGATTCGCGGCCGTGTTCCCGGTCAGCGGCACGCCTTTCGCGGGCGGGCAGCGGTGCTCAGTGCAGGCGCGGAATGGCC
>NZ_JARWRU010000576.1 GCF_029867845.1 Nocardia farcinica
GGGGGGGGGCCCCGCGGTTGTTCGCTCCCCCCCCCCCCCTCCTCTGTCCGGGGCGGTGTCTTTGGGGGTTCCCCCCCTCCCCCCCCCCCCTATTCTCCTCCCGCGCCCCCCCGTTCGTGTCTGCGCCGGAATCGCTCCGGCCGGGTACTGCGCTGCCGGGTTCTGTGGTTGTCGGTGTGGTGACCTCCGGTCAGCCCTGGTAGGGCTCCGCGCTGACCAGTGTGACCTTCATGGTGTTGCCGTTGGGCAACGTGTATTCGCGGGTCTCGCCGACCTTCGCATCGATAAGGGCACCGCCCAGCGGGGAGTTCGGGGAGTAGGTCTCCAGGTCGGAATGACCCAGGCCCTCCTCGCGCGTCGCGATGAGGAAGGTCTCGGTGTCGTTCTCGTCACCGTCGTAGTAGACCTTGACGACAGAGCCGGGCAGCGCGACGCCGGATTTGGTCGGCGCGACACCGACCTTGGCGTTGTTCAGCAGCTCCTGCAGCTGGCGAATGCGAGCTTCCTGCTGGCCCTGTTCCTCACGCGCGGCGTGGTATCCGCCGTTCTCCTTGAGGTCGCCTTCTTCGCGACGCTCGTTGATCTCCGCGGCGATGACCGGACGGTTGGCGATGAGCGCGTCGAGCTCGCTCTTGAGCCTGTCGTGCGATTCCTGGGTCAGCCAGGTCACATTCGTCTCGGTCATCTCGATCACTCCCTCGTAGTTGTTCCCGGCGAACCGGGATTCCCTGAAACCGGCGCTGACCCGTCCGAGGGCGGGCATGCGCCAGCAGACGGCAGACGCAGAAGCCGGGGGTCGAGATCGCGCTCGACCCTGGCGTTGCACGCCCGGCCGGGAGAACCCGTGAAGACCCGGTGAGCGCGCTGCGCCTGCCGCCAATGCAGCAAACACGGCTCCGAGGTGCGGAACCGTGCTGTGACGCTATTTTAGCATGATTCGCAAAAATGCAGGTGAGAAGATATTTTTGCCGCTCGGAGCGTCATTTCGCGCCACCCGGGGGCGATCCGGGGCGGCCGGAGCGGTTTCGGATTCAGAGCGGTTTCAGATACTCCGGCACGGTCGCGCTGCACCCGTAGACGCTGCCCGACGACGGGCGGGAGGAGGTGCGGATCTCGGTGGCGATCTCCACGGTCCCGTGTTCGGAACCGGTGATGAGCACCTCGCGCCTGCCCACCTCGACGGTGTCGCGGTCCATGGCCCGCACGAAGCACACCACCGGCGTGGCCGGGTCGGTGCGGGTCACCTTGAACCGCAACCGCACCGTCTCGTCGTCGACCACCGTGTAGCCGAGCTCCTCGGCCTCGATCTCGGCGGGCCCGTACTTCTGAAAGCCGAGATAGGCGACCCCGGCGCCGGCCAGCAGCACCACCAGCGCGACGAGCGGGAGCAGCCATGCCGGCCTGTTCGCGGCCTGGGTGCCGTACCGGTCGGCGGGACGCGCGCCGACGCCGTTCGGCACTGGATCGCTCATGACGGGTCGCTCCCGGGGGTGGGTCGGAACAACAGAGACTCGAATGGAACTATAGGTAATGACGAGCCGACACCCGCGACCGAGAGCGACGGAGAACGAGACGTGAGTGGCCTTCGCCTCATGGCGGTACACGCACACCCGGACGACGAATCAAGCAAGGGTGCCGCGACGACCGCGCGTTACGCCGACGAGGGACACGAAGTACTCGTCGTGTCGCTGACCGGCGGCGAACGTGGCAGCATCCTCAATCCGGCCATGGACACCCCCGGCGTGCTCGAACGCATCCACGAGATCCGTCGCGAGGAGATGGCCGCCGCCGCCCGCGCGCTCGGCGTCTCACACCGCTGGCTCGGTTTCGTCGACTCCGGCCTGCCCGAGGGCGACCCGCTGCCGCCGCTGCCGGAGGGCTGCTTCGCGCTGGTTCCGCTGGAGGAGGCCACCGAGGCGCTGGTGCGGGTGGTGCGCGAGTTCAGGCCGCACGTCATCACCACCTACGACGAGACCGGCGGCTACCCGCATCCCGACCACATCGCCTGCCACAAGGTGTCGGTGGCCGCCTTCGAGGCGGCGGGCGACCCGGAGCGGTTCCCGGACGCGGGCGAGCCGTGGACCCCGCTGAAGCTGTACTACAGCCACGGCTTCGTCCTGCGCAGGCTCGAGATCTTCGCCGAGGAGTACGAGCGCATCGGCCAGCCGTTCCCGCTGCAGGAATGGCTCGACCAGAGCCGCAAGCGGTCCGCCGCGCGCGGCGGCGACATCATGGCCAGGGTCACCACGCAGATCGAGTGCGGCAAGTACTTCCATCAGCGTGACGACGCCCTGCGCGCGCATGCCACCCAGATCGACCCGAACGGCGCGTTCTTCGCGATCCCGGTGGAACTTCAGCAGCGCCTGTGGCCCACCGAGGAGTTCGAGTTGGCCAGGACCAGGGTGCGCACAGCCATCCCGGAAACCGACCTGTTCGCAGGTATCGAGGAAGCACAGCGGTGATCGTCGAATTGCTCGCCCAGACCCCAGGGACCCCGACGGGCCCCGAGTTCGGCAAGGCCTCCCCCCTCGGCCTGGCCATCGTTCTGCTCCTGCTGGTGGGAACCTTCCTGCTGGTGCGGTCGATGAACCGGCACCTGAAGAACCTGCCGCCCACCTTCGAACCGGAGCACCCCGAGCCGGACCAGGCCGCCGACGAGGGCACCGAACCCGGCGCGGTCCACCCGGTGAATGGGCAGGGCGAGACCGGAACCGGCAAGGGCGCCGCCGCGCCGGACCACAAGCGAACCGAATGACCGTGCGGCCCGGCTGATTTCCGGGCCGCGGCCCGGGGGCCGGGGGTTGGGGGGGGGGCCCAGGTGTGCCGCGGCGGGGGCCGGCCGGGGCCGCGCCCCCCCGGCGGGGGGGGGGGGGGGGGAGGGGGGGGGGGCGGGG
>NZ_JARWRU010000577.1 GCF_029867845.1 Nocardia farcinica
GGTCGACGGTGTGCACCCCGGCCTCGCGGAGCCGGGCCCGCACGGTGCCCGGCATGCCCGCCACCAGCAGCAGGTCCCGCGCCGCGGTCGCTTCCGGCAGGCACACCGCGCAGCGCCCGCACGCCAGATAACGCGGGTCGCCCCACTGCACCGGCAACAGTTCGTTCAGCTTCTCGTCGAGGATCTCGCGCACCCGGTCGCGGCGGGCCGGATACACCGCGGCGGCCGCGTCGAGCGGATGCTCGGAAACGGTTGCGCCGCAGTGCACGACCAGCACGGGAGCGGGCCCGGTGGCGCTGTGCCCCACCGGCACACCCGCGGCCGAGGCGATCTCCGCGCACGCGGCGAGTTCGAGCACCGCGCCGACCCTGGCGTCCGGCTCGCCCGCCGTCGCGTGCAGGACGACCCCGCCGCGCTCGTCGCGCACGAGATAGGCGCAGTGCGCGAGGAATCCGTCGTCGAGGAAGAAGGCGTCGCGCACCGCCGTAGCCCCCGCGCGCAGTGCGTCGAGGGTGGCCGCGTGCGCGGCGCGCATGGCCGCGATACCGGCGGGCCGCTCGCCCCCGGCGATCCGCACCAGCGACGAGCCGAACTCGGCCCGCATGCGCGCGTGCAACTCCTCGTCACCACCGCGCGGCGCCACGGCAGCGGCGGCGGGCGGGTCGACCATGCCGAGTTCGGCGTCCAGCGCGCGGAGCACCGCGAACTCGCAGCGCGCCGCTCGCACCAGATCGGCGGCGGTGGCCACTACACGATCACCGAATACGAACAAACGCGCCCTTCCCGTCAGACGGCCGCCGGCCGGGACACCAGCAACCGGCGCGCCCGCTGCGCGCCGGTCGGCAACACTGTAGGCCAGTGCCTCTGACCTCGGAGAAGCCCGGGGTCAGGAGCGGGGCTTGCGCCGTTCGTAGCGTTTGCCGGCGTCACGCTCGCGCCGCGGACCACGGGTGCCGTAGGTACCGCCGGGGCGGTGTCCCGGCGGGCCCGAATCCAGCTGCAACTGGATGAGCACGCCGCTGATCCTGGTGCGCCGCAGCGCTTCCAGCGTCTCGGCGGGCAGGTCGGCGGGCAACTCGACCAGGCTGTGGTCGGGCCGGATGCTGATGTGGCCGAAGTCGCTGCGGCGCAGACCGCCCTCGTTGGCGATGGCGCCGACGATCGCGCCTGGCACCACGCGGTGCCGCTTGCCCACGCTGATCCGGTAGGTCGCCAGCTCGGCGCCGGTGGCCCGGTGGTGCGAGCCGCCGCGCTCCTCGTCGAAGCGCCGCACCGGACGCTCGCGCGGAACGCGCTCGCGGCGTTCGGGTTCCGGCTCCGGTTCCATGAAGAAGTTGTCGCCGTCGTAGGAGCCGACCGCCAGCGCGGCCGCGATGTCCACCAGCGGGATGTTGTGCTCGCGCTCGTAGTCCTCGATCAGCTTGCGGAACAACGGCAGGTTCGCCGAGGACAGGTTCTCGGTGATGGCGTCGCCGAACTTGGTGACCCGCTGTGCGTTGACGTCCTCCACACTGGGCAGCTGCATCTCCTCCAGCGGCTGCCGGGTGGTGCGCTCGATGGCCTTGAGCAGGTGACGCTCGCGGGGGGCCACGAACAGCAGCGCCTTGCCGCTGCGCCCGGCCCGGCCGGTGCGCCCGATGCGGTGCACATAGGACTCGGTGTCGTGCGGGATGTCGTAGTTGACCACGTGCGAGATGCGGTCCACGTCCAGACCGCGCGCGGCGACGTCGGTGGCCACCAGGATGTCCAGGGTGCCGGACTTGAGCTGGCCGATGGTGCGCTCGCGCTGGTTCTGGGCGATGTCGCCGTTGATGGCGGCGGCGGAGAAGCCGCGCGCCCGCAGCTTCTCGGCCAGTTCCTCGGTGCCCTGCTTGGTGCGGACGAAGATGATCATCGCCTCGAACGACTCGACCTCGAGCACCCTGGTCAGCGCGTCCAGCTTGCGCTGGTGCGAGACCTGCACCCACCGCTGGGTGATGTTGGTGGCGGTCTGGGTCTTGGCCTTGACGGTGATCTCGACCGGCTCGCGCAGGTACTGCTTGGAGATCTTGCGGATGGCCCCGGGCATGGTGGCCGAGAACAGCGCGACCTGCTTGTCGCGCGGGGTCTCGGACAGGATGCGCTCGACGTCCTCCTGGAAGCCCATCTTGAGCATCTCGTCGGCCTCGTCGAGCACCAGGTACTGCAACTGCGACAGGTCGAGCGTGCCCTTCTCCAGATGGTCGATCACGCGACCGGGGGTGCCGACGACCACGTGCGCGCCGCGCCGCAGGCCCGACAGCTGCACGCCGTAGCTCTGCCCGCCGTAGATGGGCAGCACGTGCCGGCCCGGATTGTCCACCGATAACCGGCCGATGGCCTCGGCGACCTGGATGGCCAGCTCCCTGGTCGGGGCGAGCACGAGCGCGCGCGGGGCCTTGCCGGTGGTTTCCAGACCCATCAGGATCGGAATGGCGAAGGCGGCCGTCTTGCCGGTGCCGGTCTGCGCGAGACCGACGACATCGGCGCCGTCGAGCAGCGGCGGGATGGTCGCCGCCTGGATCGGGGAGGGATTCTCGTAACCGACATCGGCGATGGCCCGCAGGATGCGGTCGTCGATGCCCAAGTCGGCGAAAGACGGGCCGGCCTGGTCGGAACCGTCGACGGTTCCGACCGTGTCCCTGTCGTCGTCGCCAGGAACGCTGTCGACCTGATTGGTACTCATTGACCAGGAGTTTACTGCCTGCCGGTGGCCCGCCCGGTCACCGGGTGAATACGGTGAGACCTATGCAACTCGAGCACCAGGCCTCCGAAGAGTCACGGCACGGCGCCGCGGTGACCGTCGGGGTGGTCCAGTTCACACCGGGCGCCGATGCCGCCGCCAACCTCGCCGCCCTCGGCGACCACGTCCGCGCCGCGGCCGGGCGCGGCGCGCGCGTGGTGATCGCCCCCGAGTACGCCATGCACGCGGTGCGCAGGCTCGACCAACGGGTGCTGCCCGCCGCCCAGCCGCTGGACGGGCCGTTCGTCACCGGCTTGACCGCCCTGGCCCGCGAGACCGGCGTCTTCCTGGTCGCGGGCATGATCGAGACCGGCAGCGCCGGACCAGAGCGCATCCGCAACACCCTGGTCGCCGTCGATCCGGCGGGCGAGCTCGTCGCCGTCTACCGCAAGGTGCACCTCTACGACGCCTTCGGCCACAAAGAATCCGACGTGGTCGAACCCGGCCCGCTCACCGAGCCGCCGACCTTCTCCGCCGACGGGCTCACCATCGGCTTGCAGACCTGCTTCGACCTGCGCTTCCCCGAGGGCTTCCGCCGCCTGGCCGCCGCGGGCGCGCACCTGATCGCGGTCCCCGCGCAGTGGATTCCCGGCCAGGGCAAGGTCGATCAGTGGACCACCCTGCTGCGCGCCCGCGCCATCGAGAACACCGTCTACCTCGCCGCCGCCGACCAGGCCGAGCCGCTCGGCTCCGGCTCGTCGATGATCATCGATCCGGCGGGCGTGGTGCTGGCCGAACTGGGGGACGCGCCGGGTGTGCTCACCGCCACCGCCGAACTCGACCGGCTGACGGCCGTGCGCGGCCGCAACCCCAGCCTGTCGCTGCGCCGTTTCGAGATCATCGAGCGCGCCGGGCAGGAGTAGCGTCCATGGGGAGATGAACCACTACGCCGATCGGTTCGCCGCCGGTCGCGCGCTCGCTGCGGCGCTGACGCACCTGCGCGCGACGGAACCGCTCGTGCTCGGCCTGCCGCGCGGCGGCGTCCCGGTGGCGGCGGAGGTGCATCGCGCCCTCGGCGGCGATCTCGACATCCTGCTCGTGCGCAAGCTCGGCGTGCCATGGCAGCCGGAGCTGGCCATGGGCGCGCTCGGCGAGGGCGGCATCCGGGTGCTCAACGACGACGTGATCCGCCGGACCGGGGTGCGCCGCGAACAACTGGCCGAGGTCGAACGAGCCGAGCGCGCCGAACTGGCCCGCCGGGTGCGCGCGTTGCGCGGCGGCCGCGATCCGGTGCCGATGGCCGGGCGCACCGTGATCCTGGTGGACGACGGCATGGCGACCGGCGCGACCATGGCCGCCGCCTGCCGGGTGGTGCGCGCCCAGCACCCGGCCAGGCTGGTGGTCGCGGTCCCGATCTCCTCGGTGGAGGCGCACGCGTGGGTGTCGCGGGAGGCCGACGAAGTGGTCTGCCCGTGGATTCCGGCGGAACTCGGCGGGGTCGGCGGGGCCTACGCCGACTTCCACCAGTTGGAGGACCGCGAGGTCACCGAGTTGCTCGGCTGAGGACGGCCGCGGTTCAGCGCGGCACCTCGACGATGCCGTCGCGGTGGCGGCGGCCGAGGTCGATGTAGAACGCGGTGCTGATGCGCAGCCACTCCTGCGCCGCGGTGCCCTCGACCGGTCGCTTGACCACCGCGGGCGCGCCCGCCGCCAACACCCCGTCGGGGATCTCGGTGTGCGGCGCCACCACCGACTGCGCGGCGATCATGCTGCCCGCGCCGATGCGCGCCATGTCGAGCACGGTGCTGTTGTTGCC
>NZ_JARWRU010000578.1 GCF_029867845.1 Nocardia farcinica
GCCCTCATCTGCCTGGCACGCCGACGATGCGACGTCTTGTTCGCCATGCTCCGCACCAAACAGCCCTACCGCACACCTGCAGCCTCAGCAGCTTGACGAACACCATAGGGACACCCCCCCGGGGAGAGAGAACTCGTCGCCACGGGCAGGCCGCGACGCCGGTACCAGGAAGCGCGAGGCCGGGTCAGGCCCGCTGCTTGCCCATCCCCATCCGGGCCAGCACCACGTTCTCCACCAGCTGCACCACGTTGTAGAGGATCAGCGTGATGGCGGTGATGACGGCGACGGCGGCCCACAGCTCGTCGAATTTGGCGGTGGCACTGAATTTCTGGATCGAGCCGCCGATGCCTTTTCCGGTGGACAGCCACTCGGCCAGCAGTGCGCCGGTCACCGCGCCGGGCACGGAGACGCGGGCGGCGGCGAAGATGGACGGGAAGGCGCCGGGGAGGGCGACCTTGCGCAGGGCGGTGAGATTTCCGCCGCCGTAGACGCGTACGAGGTCGAGGCTCTCCCGGCTCGCGCGGCCGAGGCCGAACAGGACCGACGCCAGGGCGGGGAAGAGCACCACGATGCTGCCGATGGCGGCGACCGAGGCGGTACTGCCACGACCGGTGATGAGGATGATGACCGGAGAGATGGAGACCAGCGGGACGCTGCGCAGCAGCAGCGCCAGGGGCAGCACCCCGGCCTCGACGGCGCGGGAGAGGGAGAACGCCACGGCGAGCACGACCGCGATGGACATGCCGACGACGAAGCCCAACCCCGCGTCCTGAAGGGTCTGGACGGTGAGCGGGCGCAGGTCGGCGCGATGGTCGGCGGCGAGATCGCCCGCCTTCGCCCCCGCCTCGTCGATGAACAGGAACTGGAAGACGTCCAGCGGCCCCTTGGCCACATACGGTGAGACACCGGCGAAACTGACCACGGCCTGCCACAGGGCGAGCACGATCACCACGGTCATGAGGGCGTCGAACAACGCGCGCCCGATCGCGCGCGCCGTCTGCTTGTTCACGACTGCCTCCGTCCCGCCACCCACGGGGTGACCAGGCGCGCCAGCAGGCCGAAGGCGGCGTAACCGACCAGGGCGACCAGCGCGCACAACAGGAACACCGCCCACACGCGCACCGAGTCCAGCTGGCCCTGCAGGCGGATGAGCATGATGCCGACGCTGCGGTCGGTGGCGCCCATGTACTCGCCGAGCACCGCGCCGAGCAGCGAGGTGGGCACCGCGATCTGCAGCGCGTTGAGGATGGCGGGCAGCGCGGCGATCAGGCGGACCTTGTAGAGCTGCTGCCACCGGCCGCCGCCGAACACCCTGACCACATCGAGGCTGGCCTGGTCGGCGGCCTTGAAGCCGAGCAGGGCGCCGACCACGGTGGTGAAGAACACCGAGAGGGCGGCCAGGAAGATCGCGGTGGCGGACGGGTCGCCGGGCGATTCCGCGCCGCCGAGCGCGACGATCGAGATGCCGCCCACCGCGACCACCGGCAGGCAGTAGGTGACCACCGCGATCTGGGTGACCACGGTCTCCACCCGTGGGACGAGCAGCACGGTGGCCGCGAGCAGCAGCGCCAGACCGTTGCCCCACAGGAAGCCGACGACCGCCTCGTGGATGGTGACGGAGAAGAAATCCCAGTACGCGCGGAAGCCGTCGTCGGCGATCTGCCGCAGCACCGCCCACGGCGAGGGCACCGGGTCGTAGGTGGTGCCCTCGTGTGGCCGGAACGCCACCACAGAGAACAGCCACCAGCCGAGCACGAGCCCGACGGTGCCGAGCACGGCGGCGAACCTGCCGGACAGAGCGGGCAGGCGGCCCGCGGCGCGCGGGCCGCTCACGACACCGCGTCCGCGCGTCCGTCGGCGCCGAAGAGGATCTCCGACGCCTTGTCCACCAGGGCGTGGAACTCCGGTGTGCGCATCAGCTCGGGGGTGCGCGGCCGGGGCAGGTCCACGTCGATGATCGCCTTGATCCGGCCGGGGCGCGGCGACATGACCGCCACCTGGTCGGAGAGGAAGATCGCCTCCGAGATGCCGTGGGTGACAAGCAGGGTGGTGGCGGGTTTCTCGGTCCAGATCCGCAGCAGTTCCATGTTGAGGTTCTGGCGGGTCATGTCGTCGAGCGCGCCGAAGGGCTCGTCGAGCAGCAGCACCGAGGGTTTGAGTGTCAGCGCCCTGGCGATGGACACCCGCTGGCGCATGCCGCCGGAGAGCTGGGCCGGCTTGCTTTCCTCGAACCCGCGCAGGCCGACCAGTGCGATCAGTTCCTCGACGTAGTCCTTGTCCACCTCGCGGCCCGCCACCTCGAAGGGCAGGCGGATGTTCTTGCGCACGCTGCGCCACGGCAGCAGGGCGTGGTCCTGGAAGGCGATGCCGAGTTCACTGTTGCGGCGCAGCGTCTCCGGTGTCTTGCCGTCGACCAGCACGGTGCCGGAGGTGGGCGATTCCAGGTCGGCGAGGATGCGCAGGATGGTGGACTTGCCGCACCCGGAGGGCCCGAGCAGGGCCAGGAACGAGCCCTGCTCGGTGTGCAGGTCGGCGTTGTCGAGGGCGGTGACGGTCCGGCCGCGGCCGACCTGGAAGGTCTTGGTCAGGCCGCTGATCCGTATGCCGGTGCCCGCCCCGGCGGGGGCGGTGCCGACTTCGGTGGTGTCGTCGATGGACATGAAGCCCTCCTGGGTCAGGGCAGGTAGGTCTTCAGGTCGGGGTTCTCCGCGTAGATCTTCTCGATGATGCTGGTGTCGAAGAGCTCGTCGGCGGTGACCTCCCAGCCCGCCGCGGCCAGCGAGGCGATGGTCTGGGCCTTCAGCTCCTCGCTGATGGTGAACAGGCCGTTGGCCTCGGTTTCCTCGGTGGAGATGAGCAGGTTCTGGGCCTCGAGGCCACGCTTGGTCTTCACCGGGTCCAGCGCGCCGAAGGTGGACTCCAGACCGTCGGCGTTGTCGGAGGCCGCCTTGTTGTAGTACTCGGTGACCAGGGCCACGGTGTCGTCGAGCGGGTTGGCGAAGACCTCGCGCCAGCCCTTGATCTCGGCGATCAGGAAGGCCTCGAGCAGGTCCCGGTTCTCGGTCAGGTACTGGTCGGTCACGGTGAAGGTCTCCGCGACGTAGGGCACCTTGTTGTCGGCGTAGGGCAGGTTGGTGACCTTGTGGCCCGCCAGTTCGACGGTCAGCGCCTCGTTGGTCAGATAGGCCATGAAGCCATCGACCTTCCCCTCCATCAGCGGCGTGGGATCGAAGTCGACCGGCACCACCTCGACCTCGCTCTTGGGGATGCCGTTGGCGTTGAGGATGGCCTCGAAGACGCTGGCGTTGGAGTCCTGCACACCGATCTTCTTGCCGCGCAGATCCTGTGGGGTGGCGATGTTCGCGCGGTCGGTCAGCGAGAGGATGGTGAAGGGGTTCTTCTGGAAGGTGGCGCCGATGATCTTCAGCGGCGCGTCCTCGTTGGCGATGGCCGCGCCGACGGACGCGGCGTCGCTCAAGGCCACCTGGACGGTCCCGCTGAGCAGTTTGGCCACCCCGGTGTCCGGGCCGGAGATGCCGTTGACCGCGGCGAACCCCCCTTCGGTGTAATAGCCGTTCTCATAGGCGTAGAACTCGCCGGCGAACTCCTCGTTCTTGATCCAGGAGTACTGGACGCTGATCTTGCCGAAACCGTCGGCGTCGTCCGAGTCGCTACCGCCACAGGCCGCGAGCCCGAGGGCGCCCAGTGCGGCGACCAGCGTGGCGGCGACCAGACGGCGGCCGCGATGGACGAAACGATGGGAGTTGGTCATGAATTCTCCTGCGTGAGCTGACAGTTCCGCCCGAGAGACGCAACGACAGTGCCTGGGCGTGCAGGTTACGAGACGGGCATTTCCACATGGAGACGTCCGGTTTCGTGATCGTTAAATCTTCGAACGACCCTGGAAGAGGCGGCCTCGGCACGAGCGACTCGACGGGCTGCTCGATCGGCGGAATCGACATGCTCACAACAGACCTCCGTCGAGGACCCGTTCCGCCAGGCCGACGACCACCGGGATGATGCCGAGGCACAGGAAGGCGGGCAGGAAGCACAGCCCGAGGGGACCGCTGACGAGCACACCCGCCCGTTCGGCGCGCGCGGCGGCAGCGTCCTCGACAGCCGCGCGGTGCTCGGTGGCGAGTTCGCCGATGGCATCGGCCAGCGAGGCGCCCGAGCGGGCGGAGCGGCGGGCCATACTGGGCAGCGCATAGATCACCCCCCCCCCGGGGCGCGCGGCGGCCGCCCC
>NZ_JARWRU010000579.1 GCF_029867845.1 Nocardia farcinica
GCACCGGCCGCAGCAAGATCATCAAGTTCGCCGGCTGCTATCACGGGCACGTGGACGCGTTGCTGGCCGACGCGGGCTCGGGCGTGGCCACCCTCGGCCTGCCCACCTCGCCCGGCGTGACCGGCGCGCAGGCCGCCGACACCATCGTGCTGCCCTACAACGACGCCGAGGCCGTGGCGGCCGCCTTCGAGGCCCACCCCGGCGAGATCGCCTGTGTCATCACCGAGGCCGCCGCGGGCAACATGGGCGCGGTGCCGCCGCTGCCCGGCTTCAACGCCACGCTGCGCGAGCTCACCACCGAGCACGGCGCGCTGCTGATCATGGACGAGGTGATGACCGGCTTCCGGGTCAGCCGCTCCGGCTGGTACGGCCGCGAGGGCGTCGCCGGCGATCTCTACACCTTCGGCAAGGTCATGAGCGGCGGCCTGCCCGCGGCGGCGTTCGGCGGACGCGCGGAGTTCATGAACCAGCTGGCCCCGCTCGGGCCGGTCTACCAGGCGGGCACCCTCTCGGGTAACCCGGTGGCCGTCGCCGCGGGCCTGGCCACGCTGCGCGCCGCCGACGACGCGGTCTACGCCGCGCTCGACCGCAACGCCGAGCGCCTCGGCGCGCTGCTCGGCGAGGCGCTCGACGCGGCCGGGGTCGAGCATCAGGTGCAGTTCGCGGGCAATATGGTGAGCGTGTTCTTCGCCGATCGACCGGTGACCGACTACGCCACCGCCAAGGCCAGCCAGACCTGGCGTTTCCCCGCCTTCTTCCACGCGCTGCTCGACGGCGGCGTGTACGCGCCGCCCAGCGCGTTCGAGGCGTGGTTCGTCTCCGCGGCGCTCGACGAGGACGCATTCGACCGTATCGCCGCCGCCCTGCCCGCCGCCGCTCGCGCGGCCGCGGCCGCCACCCCCGAAGGAATCCGCGCGTGAGTTCCGACCACGACACCCCAGGCGCCGACCAGACCGCCGAGCCGCTCGACGACGAGATCGAGACCATCGTCCACGTGCTGCGCCACGGCGAGGTGCACAACCCCAAGGGCATCCTCTACGGCCGCCTGCCCGGCTTCTCGCTGTCGGTGGCAGGCCGCGCCCAGGCCGCCGCCGTCGCGCGCACCCTGGCCGACCACGACATCGCCGCCGTCATCGCCTCCCCGCTGCAGCGGGCGCAGGAGACCGCGGCCCCCATCGCCGAACAGCACGGCCTGACGGTGCGCACCGACGAGAACCTGATCGAGGCGGGCAACACCTTCGAGGGGCTGCGCGTGTCGGTCGGCGACGGCGCGCTGCGCAAGCCACGGCACTGGTGGAAGCTGCGCGACCCGTTCACCCCTTCCTGGGGCGAGCCCTACCTGCAGATCGCGCACCGCATGCTGGCCGCGGTCAACAAGGCGCGGGTGGAGGCGGCCGGCCACGAGGCCGTGCTGGTCTCGCACCAGCTGCCGGTGTGGACGCTGCGCCGTTTCCTGCAGGGCCAGCGCCTGTGGCACGACCCGCGCAGCCGCCAGTGCTCGCTGGCCTCGCTGACCTCGCTGGTCTACCGCGGCGACACCCTCGTCGACATCGTCTACTCCGAGCCCGCCGGCCAGTCGGATCCCTCGGTGCACGGCGCATGACGCGTTCCGTGCCGGTTGCCGCGCACCGGTCCGCGCCGGGCCGGGCGGCGGGCCGGGTGCTCGCGGCCCTGCTGGCCTGCGTTGCGCTGGCCGCCGCGCTGGTGGGCTGCTCGACCGGCACCGACGCGGTCGCCCAGGGGGGCACCTTCCAGTTCGTCTCCCCTGGCGGCAGGACCGACATCTTCTACGATCCGCCCGCCGAGCGCGGCACCATCGGCGAGCTGTCCGGCCCCGACCTGATGAACGAGGGCGAGACCATCTCGGTGGCCGACTTCGAGGGGCAGGTCGTGGTGTTGAACCTGTGGGGCCAGTGGTGCGGCCCGTGCCGGGCCGAGGTGCCCGCGCTGGAGAAGGTCTACGAGGCCACCAAGGACTCCGGGGTCGCCTTCCTCGGCATCAACGTGCGTGACCCCCAGCGCGACAAGGCGCAGGATTTCGTCACCGCCAACCAGGTCGGCTACCCGTCGATCTACGACCCGCCGATGCGCACCCTGCTCGCGCTCGGCGGCAACTTCCCGACCAGCGTCATCCCCACGACCCTGGTGCTCGACCGGCAGCACCGGGTGGCGGCGGTGTTCCTGCGCACCCTGCTCGCCTCGGACCTGCAACCGATCGTGGAGCGCGTCGCCGCGGAGGACGCGGCATGACGATCGATGTGCTCGCCGCGGTGGGGGACACCTTCCAGCAGACCGCGGCCACCGGACCGCTGCTGCTCGCGCTCGGCGCCTGCCTGCTGGCCGGGCTGGTGTCCTTCGCCTCGCCGTGCGTGGTTCCGCTTGTACCCGGCTACCTGTCCTATCTGGCCGGGCTGGTCGGCGCGGAGGCCCCGCCGGTGACCCCCGACGAGGCCGCCCGCGCCCGTACCGCCACCGCCACCCGCCGTGGTTCGGCCAAGCTGCGGGTCGCCGGCGCCGCCGGACTGTTCGTCGCCGGATTCACCGTGGTCTTCGTGCTGGCCACCGCCACCGTCTTCGGCGTCATCCAGACCCTCAACGTCAACCGGGAACTGCTGCAACGGGTCGGCGGCGTGGTCACCATCGTCATGGGCCTGGCCTTCCTCGGCCTGATCCCGGCGCTGCAACGCGACACCAGGATGCAACCGCGCAGGCTGACCAGCCTGATCGGCGCACCGTTGCTCGGCGGCGTCTTCGCCCTCGGCTGGACGCCCTGCCTCGGCCCCACCCTGTCCGGGGTGATGGCGGTGGCCGCGGGCACCGAGGGCGCCACCGCCGCGCGCGGCGTCGCGCGGGTCGTCGCCTACTGCCTCGGTCTCGGTCTGCCCTTCGTGGTGCTGGCCTTCGGCTCGGCGGGCGCGCTGCGCGGGGTCGGCTGGCTGCGCCGCAACTCCAGGAACATCCAGATCGCGGGCGGCCTGCTGCTCGTCGCGGTCGGCGTCGCCCTGGTCACCGGCGCGTGGGATGTCTTCGTGGCCTGGGTGCGCGACGTCTTCGTCTCCGAGGTGACCCTGCCGATATGACCGTGACCGACGAGCGTCCTGACTCCGTGCCGAACACCCCGCCGCGCCAGTCGGGGCCGGGCCGCGCCCTGGCGCTGGTGCGCAACACCTGGCGCGGGCTGACCAGCATGCGCACCGCGCTGGTGTTGCTGTTCCTGCTGGCGCTGGCGGCCATCCCCGGCGCGCTGCTGCCCCAGCGCAGTCTGAACGAGCAGAAGGTCGAGCAGTACATCGCCGACCGGCCCACCCTCGGCCCGTGGATGGACCGCGCCGAGCTGTTCGACGTGTTCGGCAGCTTCTGGTTCACCGCCGTCTACGTGCTGCTGTTCATCTCGCTGGTCGGTTGCATCCTGCCGCGCACGGTGGACCACTACCGGGCGATGCGCACCCCGCCGGTGCGGGCGCCGCGCAATCTGGCCAGGCTGCCGCACCATTACGAGGGCGGGTCCGAGCACACGCCGGAGCGGGTGGTCGAGCACGCGAAGGCCGGGCTGCGCGGCTGGCGCACCGAGATCCGCACCGGTGCCGGCCGCGAGGGCGAGATCACCGTCTCGGCGGAGAAGGGCTACCTGCGCGAGTTCGGCAACCTGGTCTTCCATCTGGCGCTGGTCGGGCTGCTGGCCTCGATCGCGATCGGCAAGCTGTTCGGCTACGAGGGCAGCGTGATCGTCATCGCCGACGACGGGCCGGGCTTCTGCACCACCTCGCCCGCGGTCTACGACTCGTTCCGGGCGGGCAATGTCAACGACGGCACCGGCATGACCCCGATCTGCGTGCGGGTGAAGAACTTCCGCGCCGACTATCTCGACACCGGTCAGGCCGAGATGTTCACCTCCGACATCGCCTACCAGGCGGGCGAGGATCTCGAGACCGGCACCTGGCGCGACACCACGCTGCGCGTCAACCACCCGCTGCGTGTCGCGGGCGACCGGGTCTACCTGCAGGGCCACGGCTACGCCCCCACCTTCACCGTCACCTTCCCGGACGGGCGGACCAGGACCGAGACCATCCAGTGGGCGCCCACCGACGCGCGCACCTTCCTGTCCACCGGCGTGCTGCGCATCGACCCGCCCGGCGACCTCTACGCCACCGACGAGGAGCGGCGCGGCAACCAGATCGCGATCGAGGGCCTGTTCGCCCCGACCGCCTCGCTGCACGGCAGCCTGCTGACCTCGGTCTTCCCGCGCATGGACGATCCGGCCGTCGCGGTGGACATCTATCGCGGCGACACCGGCCTGGACACCGGACGCCCGCAGTCGCTGTTCGCGCTGGACCAGGAGCTGGTCCGGCAGGGCAGGCTGACCAAGGAGGCCAGGGTCAACCTGCGTCCCAGTGAGTCGGCCACCCTGTCCAACGGCGCCGTGGTCACCTTCGACGGGGCGAAGGAATTCGTGAACCTGCAGGTCTCGCACGATCCGGCCCAGCAGTGGGTGCTGGTGAGCGCGCTGACCATGATGGCGGGCCTGCTGGTCTCGCTGCTGGTCAGGCGCCGCCGGATCTGGATCCGGGTGTACCCGGCCGCCGATCGGCCCGGTACCGTGGTTCAACGACGTACCGTAGTAGAGATGGGCGGCCTGGCCAGGACCGACCACGCGGGCTGGGGCGACGAGTTCGACCGCCTGCGCGTGCGGCTGCTCGACACGGACACCACAACGGCTCGCGCCGGAGCCGACAGCACGGGAGATTGACGATGCCGATCGACGAGACCCTCGCCCAGTACAGCGACCTGTCGTTCAAGACGGCACTGGTCGTGTACACGCTGGTGCTCGGGATGCTGATCTGGCAGTTCGCCTCGGTGCAGGTGCGCAAGAGCGAGGCGCGCGAACTGGTCACCGCCGGTGGCGGCTCGCGGCGTCCCGAGGACACCGTCGCGGTGCCGGGCAAGGTGGTCGAGGAACCGGCCAAGCCGCTGTCCGAGCGACTGGGCAACATGGCCGTCGCGACCCTGGTCGTCGCCTTCGCCCTGCACCTGGCCTCGATCGTGCTGCGCGGCTTCGCCACCGACCGGTTCCCGCTGGGCAACATGTACGAGTTCGTCTCGATGGCGTGCGCGGCGGCGGTGCTGATCTCCTTCTGGCTGTTGCGCGAACAACGCCACCGCGCCACCTGGGTGTTCGTGCTGGTGCCGATGCTGATCCTGCTGTTCCTGGCAGGCACCGTCCTCTACGCCGACGCCGCCCCGGTCGTGCCCGCGCTGCGTTCGTTCTGGCTGCCCCTGCACGTGACCATCGTCAGCGTCGGCAGCGGCATCTTCCTGGTGTCCGGTGTGGCCAGCCTGCTGTTCCTCTTCCGCCTGCGTCAGCCCGAGGGCCAGGAGTCCGGCAACCTGCTCGGCGTCATCGCCCGCCGCCTGCCCGACGCCCGCTCCCTCGACCGTCTGGCCTACCGCACCACCCTGATCGGTTTCCCGCTCTTCGGCGCGGGCGTCATCCTCGGCGCCATCTGGGCCGAGGCGGCCTGGGGCCGCTTCTGGGGCTGGGACCCCAAGGAGACCTGCTCGTTCATCGCCTGGGTGCTCTACGCCGCCTACCTGCATGCCCGCGCCACGTCGGGCTGGCGCGACACCAAGGCGGCCTGGATCAACGTCGCCGCCTTCGTGGCGATGCTGTTCAACCTGTTCATCATCAACATCGTCATCAGCGGCCTGCACAGCTACGCGGGCCTGACCTGATCGGTTCGACGCCGGCGTCGGGCCGGGGCCCGGGCGCGACGCGGGCCGGCGCCGACGGTCAGCCGCGCCAGACGCCGGTGGCGTGGAACTCCTCGAGGATCGCCGTCGGCCCGGCCAGATCCCAGCCCTGGGCGGCCACCCATTCGTCGTCGTAGTAGGTGCTCGCGTAGCGGTCGCCGCCGTCGCAGAGCACGGTGACCACGCTGCCGCTGCGGCCCCGCTCCAGCATCTCGCCGATCAGGTGGAACACGCCCCACAGATTCGTGCCGGTGGAGCCGCCGATCCGCCTGCCGAGCACCCGGCTGCCGTAGCGCATGGCCGCGATGGAGGCGGCGTCGGGCACCTCGATCATCCGGTCGACCACCTGGCCGACGAAGGACGGTTCCACCCGTGGCCTGCCGATGCCCTCGATGCGGGAGGGCATGCCGGTCTGGTAGCCGGCGTCGCCGGTCTCGTAGCCGCCGTAGAAGGCGGAGTTCTCCGGGTCGACCACGGCCAGACGGGTGGCGTGGCGGCGGTAGCGGATGTAGCGGCCGATGGTGGCGCTGGTGCCGCCGGTGCCCGCGCCCATGACGATCCATTCCGGCACCGGGTGGGTCTCCAGGCGCATCTGGGTGTAGATGCTCTCGGCGATGTTGTTGTTGCCGCGCCAGTCGGTGGCCCGTTCGGCGTGGGTGAACTGGTCCATGTAGTGCCCGCCGCACTCGGCGGCCAGCCGCGCCGCCTCGGTGTACATCTCCGGCGGCCGGTCGACGAAATGGCAGCGGCCGCCCTGGGCCTCGATCAGGGCGATCTTGCGCGGTGAGGTCTTCGACGGCATGACGGCCACGAAGTCGAGGCCGAGCAGCTTGGCGAAGTAGGCCTCGCTCACCGCCGTGGAGCCCGAGGAGGCCTCGACCACCGTGGTGCCCTCGGTGATCCAGCCGTTGCAGATGCCGTAGAGGAACAGCGAGCGCGCCAGCCGGTGCTTGAGACTGCCGGTGATATGGGTGGATTCGTCCTTGAGATAGAGCTGGATGTTCCACTCGGGCGGCAGCGGATAGCGCAGCAGGTGGGTGTCGGCGCTGCGCTGGGCGTCGGCGTCGATGAGCCGGACGGCCTCGTCAACCCACGCGCGCGAGGCGCTGCGATCGCAGTACTTCACCGCATGCCCCGCTACGCCCGTCCGTCGCCCTCGGATTCGCCGCGCAGCCGCGCCCGCAGCTGCTCCTTGTCCTGTCTGCGCTTGGCGTCCACCGCCGCGATGTTGGCGTTGACCTTCGCGCGCAGGCCCTTGAACAGCGTCAGCGACAGCGGCATGGCGATGAGCAGGGCGAACAGCACGGCGACGATCAGCGGCACGGCCACGCCGACCAGTGCGCCGCCGCCCATGATGACGGCGGTGATCGCGGCGACCAGGGCCAGCCGCGCCAGGGTGTAGAGCCCCAGGTTGACGGCCAGGCTGCGGCCCGGCCGCGGGTTCGATCCGGTCGATTCGCTCACCCCCTCAGGGTAGGCGACCCGGTTCACCGGCCCGACGCGCCCTTGCCGGACGAACATCCGTTTTGTCCATTACTTCGCCTTTACCCGCTGTAGGTGATTCGAGTACCTAGGGGTTCGGGTGCGACGATGGCGCCAGTTGATGAGGGACTGTCGAAGAACGGAGAGGTTTGCTATGAGTGCGATCACCGTCGGCGGCCAGGACACCTTGCTGACCCCCGGGCAAGTCGCGGCCCTGTTCCACGTCGATCCCAAGACGGTCACCCGCTGGGCGCACGCGGGTCGTCTCGGATCGCTGCGCACTCCCGGCGGACATCGTCGCTTCCGCGAGTCCGAGGTCATGCAGCTGCTCGCATCGCTGACCACCGAAGCCAAAACGGAGCACTGACCGGCCGCCGGAGGCCGTTTCCCGAGTGGTGGGGGGGGGGGGGGGGGGGGGCGCCGGGGGGCCCGCCCCGCGCGGGGGGGGGGGCCGGGGGGGGGAGAGTATAGAAGGACGAGGG
>NZ_JARWRU010000580.1 GCF_029867845.1 Nocardia farcinica
CCCCCGCCGGCGCGCGGGCGCGCGGGGGCCCCCGCCGGCGCCCGCGGCGGGCCCCCGCGCCGCCCGCCCCGCCCCGCCCGCCGCCCCCCCCCCCCCCCCCCGGGGGCGGGGCCGAAGTCGTAGCGCACGGACAGGGCGGTGATCTTCTCGATCAGATAGCGGTTGACCTGGTCGAAGCCCATCAGTTCGGTGAGCAGCGCGCGCACGGCCCGCGGGCCGGGTTCGGTGGACATCAGTTCGATCTGGGCGCGGGTGTTGACCAGCACGTCGGCGGCCACGGGGTGGCGTTCGGCCTGGTAGCTGTCGAGCAGCCCGGCCGGTGCCCAGCCGGCGAGCTCGGCGGCGAGTTTCCAACCGAGGTTGACCGCGTCCTGGAGCCCGAGGTTCAGGCCCTGGCCGCCGGTGGGCGGGTGGATGTGCGCGGCGTCGCCTGCGAGCAGGACGCGGCCGGCGCGGTAGCGTTCGGCCTGGCGGGTGGCGTTGCCGAAGCGCGAGAGCCAGCGCGGGGAGTGCACACCGAAGTCGGTGCCCGCGACGGCGCGCAGCCGGGTGCGGAAGTCGTCGAGGGTGGGCGTGGCGGTGCGGTCCTCGCTGACGCCCGCGGCGGGGACCACCACGCGGTAGACGCCGTCACCGAGCGGCGCGAGCCCGAACCGCTTCTGAGTCTTGCGGACTTCGGTGACGACGGCCTCGATGCGTTCGGCCGAATCGGTGGCCGCCATCTCGCCGAGCAGGGTTTCGACGGTGGACGCCTCGCCCGGGAACCCGATGCCGACGAGCTTGCGCACGGTGCTGCGGCCGCCGTCGCAGCCGACGAGATAGCGGGCCCGCAGCCGGGTGCCGTCGGCGAGTTCGGCGTCCACGCCCTCGGTGTCCTGGGCGAGGCCGGTGAGTTCGCATCCGCGCCGGATCTCGACGCCCGCGGCGAGCGCGTGTTCGGTGAGCAGCCGTTCGACGACGGGTTGGGCGATGGCCAGCACATAGGCGTGGGTGGAGTCCATGTCCTCGGGCCAGGGCAGGTCGATGCCGGCGAAGAAACCGCCGACGGTGAACTTCCTGCCGAGCTCGAGGAACGGCTCGAGCATGCCGCGCTGGTCGAGCACTTCGATGCTGCGCGCGTGCAACCCGCCCGCGCGCACCACTTTCGTCGGTTCGAGCTCCTTTTCCAGGATCACGGTGCGCACACCGTGCAGGCGCAGTTCGGCGGCCAGCATGAGACCGGTCGGTCCGCCACCGGTGATGAGTACGTCGATCATGAACAACCCCCGTCTTCCTTCATCGGCCTTCGGCCGGGGCGCGATGTGCGACGCGCCCTCGGGACCGGCTGTTTGCGCAGGTCCCGGCCGTGGCCCGACGATTCTGCGCCACACCCCGGGTCTTGTGGCAAGACCCGGGGTGCGCTATATGTTGGGAGGGGGACGGGGGGATTCCACCGTGTTTTCCGGCGCCGTTGTTCCGCGGCCCGGATGTCAGTGCCGCGGCGGCGCGGGCAGTCCGTCCAGGCCGGTGGGGGTGCCGGGTGCGCCGATGCCGATGTCGGGGATGTGGTTTACGACGGCGAGGATGTCGGCGAGTTCGTCGACGGTGTCGAGCAATTGGCGTTCGGTGTGTTCGCTGGTGAGGAAGAACCGCAGCCGTTCGGTGCCCGCAGGCACCACCGGGGCCAGGATCGCGCCGGCGTTGTAGCCGCGTTGCAGCAGCGCGGCGCTGGCGTATCCGGCGCGGATCTCACCGGGAACGATGACCGGCACGATCGGGGTCGACTCGGATTCGCCGAGGTCCATGCCGTGTTCGCGCAGGGCGTCGGTGAACAGCAGCGCGTTGGACCACAGGCGGGCCAGACGGTCGGGTTCGTCGGCGAGCACGTCGAGCGCGGCCAGCACGGCGCCCACATTGGCCGGTGAGGGGCCCGCGGTGTAGAGCGCCAGGCCGGGGGCGGCGTACTTGATCGCGCGCACCAGGTCGGCGTCGCCGGCGCCGAAACCACCCGTGCTGGCCAGCGCCGTGGACAGGCTGCCCACCCACACATCGACCGTGCCGGGGGGGAGGGGGAAGTGTTGGGCGGTGCCGAGGCCGGGCGGGCCGCGC
>NZ_JARWRU010000581.1 GCF_029867845.1 Nocardia farcinica
ATGTTGGACAGCTGCAGCGAGCGCACCATCTTCTTGGCGGTGCCGAAGATGCCGCTGCGGGTGCGCGGGTCGGCGTTGTACTGCATCGCCAGACCCGAGGCCATCGCCTGGTGCGGCGAGTTGCGCAGCAGCTCGATCGGCTCGGTGTCCTGCGGGTTGGTCACCCATTCCCACACCTGCACGATCGGGTAGTCGCCGACCGCCGCCGCCAGGAACAGCGCGGCGAGCAGGTCCTCGGCCTCGGGATCGAAGAAGTCGTCCTTCTTGCCCTCGCCGCCCTCGTCGGCGTCGGCGAAATGGCCGGCCAGCCGTTGGGCGCGCATCTCCTTGCCCGGCCGGTCGGAGTTGACCCAGGCCAGCGGATTCCAGTACCAGCTCGGCGGTTCGTCGGCCACGCCCTGCGGGTCGAAGACGAAAGTGGGGCTGCCCTTCTGTTCGCGCACGTCGCGGGTCGCGTCCACCACGTCGCGCTTGTTGGAGGTGGCGAGGACCGGGCCGATGGCCGACAGGATGGCCGGGATCACCCGCGAGGTCGACTTGCCCTGGCGCGGCCCCCAGATGTCCAGGTGCAGATCCTCGTAGGAGCCGTAGAGCATGATGCCGTCGGCCACGCTCATGCCGATCGGCACGCCTGGCGAATCCTGGTAGCCCAGTTCGATGCCGAGCTGCTGGGCCTTCTCCCGCACACCGGCCTCGGTCAGCGCGTACACCGCGGCGCCGCTGCCCATGTACTGCGCCTTGGCGTCCACCGGCAGCACGCCCACCGATGCCCGCTTGGCGCGCTCCTTGCGGACCATGAGGAAGGCGATCGCGGCGGCGATGATCAGCAGCACGATGATCGTGGAGGGGAACGGCCAGCTGTACTGCCCGCGCGCCATGCCCGCGGTGACCTCGATCGGATTGATCGGCAACTGCTGCGGCGTGCCCGACAGCTGGTTGCCCAGGTGCAGCGCCACCATCAGCAGCACGAACACCGTGAATCCGGCGTAGACGGCGATCAGACCCAGATCGGGGCCGGGTATCGCCGGGTCCTTCACAGGTTTCTTCTTCGCCATCCCTGCCTCCTCGAATCGCCCTGCGGAGAAATGCCTGTCACGTGGTCAGCCGAACGCATCGAGCCGCCACCCCTCGCCGGTCTCGACCACCGTGGCGATGACGGTCGTGGCGGGCAGCGCCTCGGTCCGCCCGTCCGGGTACACCACGGTCTGTTCGATCCCGATCTTGAACTGCTGGACCGCGCCCTCGCCCTGACCGGGCGGCCGCTCGCCCGAGGCGAAGGTGAACGCCTCGACCCGCGCGCCCGCCTTCGCCCATTCCGCCCAGCGCAGCGACGGGCTCGGTTCCTCGGCCGGCGCGCTGTCGAGGGTGCGGATCAGGCTCGGCCCCAGAT
>NZ_JARWRU010000582.1 GCF_029867845.1 Nocardia farcinica
GCTTCGCGGGCGGCCGGCACTGATGCGTCCTCGTCGTCGGTGGGCAGGGGCGGCGACGTCTGGGCAGGGGCGGCGTCGGCGGGTGGACGGGGGAGGCCCCCGGCGTCCGGCAGACGCCGGACAGTCGCTGCCCGACACCCCGCTTCCGCGCGCCTCGCCGACCGAGTCCCGGATGCTTCGCCGCCCGTGATGGCGCGGGCAGGCCGCAGACGGTTCCTCGCAGCGTAGCTGTCGCCACACAACAGACCAGTCGGTCGAATAGATGACGTGACGGTCGCCGGTGACCGCCCGGGGTGCCGGAGTGCGGCTACACCAAGGCTATTCGAACGACCATCCGTGCGGGGTGAGTTCGGTCAGGCGGCGGTCGCCACACCGATGGACAGAGCCGTCAGGAACTTCGGCCCCGGCGCGTAGAACCGGTCCAATTCCGTCACGCGGAATCCGTTGGCCGCCAGCAGGCCGGGAATGTCGCGGTCGAGATTGCATCCGCCCGCCACGGCCCGCTCGATCGGATTGAGCCGGTGCTGCCAGGCCCGCACCTTCGGGTCCGGCGCCAGACCGTGCTCCACGAAGTGCAGCGTCCCTCCCGGCGCCAGCACCCGCCGCACCTGCGCCAGCGCCCCCTCGATGTCGGGGATCGTGCACATGGTGAACGTCGACAGCGCGGTGTCGAAACTGCTGTCGTCGAACGGCAGCGCCGCCCCGTCCAGCCCCGACCGCTCCACCGGCACCCGCGAGGCGGCCACCCGCTCCGCCGCCATGCTCCACCCCTTGTCCGACGGCTCGACCGCGCTCACCGACTCCACCGCCGTGGGATAGAACGGCACGTTCAACCCCGACCCGAACCCGATCTCCACGACCCGCCCCCGCAGCCCCTCGCACGCCCTCGCCCGATACCGGTCGTTGGCCTGCATCCCGCAGACGAAATCGACCAACCGGGGCACCACATGCTCGTCGTACCAGCCCATCCACCCCCTCTCGCAGGTCACCGGGCCCCCTGCCACCCCCATTGGCCGGGGCGGCGAGAGATCTCGTCGCCGATCGCTTCGTTGCGCCATTCGATCCGCGTGGTAGGCGACAACCGTGTCCAGCGCTTGCGGCGACTCCTCGATCTCGGCGGCGAGGTTCGAGTCTCGTTGCGGATGAAGAGCGGACCCGCCCGTGGGATGCTGGCGCGGTGACGGTGTTCGAGGTGTGGGCGCCCCGGCCGGAGACGGTGCGGGTGCAGGTCGACGGGGTCGTGCACGCGATGCGGCGCTCGCCGGACGGGTGGTGGCGGGCGCGGGTAAACGCCGGGCCGGGGGCGCGCTACGGGTTCCTGCTCGACGACGATCCGACGGTGCTGCCGGATCCGCGCTCGCCTCGGCAGCCGGACGGGGTGCACGGTTTGTCGATGGTGCACGAGCTGGACGCGCGGGCGTGGACCGACGCCGGGTGGACGGGGCGGACGCTGGCGGGGGCGGTGATCTACGAGCTGCACATCGGGACCTTCACCCAGGAGGGCACCTTCGACGCGGCGATCGAACAGCTGGATCACCTGGTCGAGCTGGGCGTGACGGTGGTCGAGGTGATGCCGGTGAACGGCTTCGACGGCCACCGCAACTGGGGTTACGACGGGGTGCTCTGGTACACGGTGCACGAGGGCTACGGCGGCCCCGACGGGTTGCAGCGGTTCGTGGACGCCTGCCACGGCAGGGGGCTGGCCGTGTGCCTGGACGTCGTCTACAACCACCTCGGCCCGTCCGGCAACTATCTGCCGCGGTTCGCGCCCTACCTGAGCGAGGGGCGCAACACCTGGGGGCAGAGCGTGAACCTGGACGGGCCCGGCTCCGACCATGTGCGCCGCTACATCCTGGACAACGCCCTTCGCTGGCTGCGCGAGTTCCACATCGACGCGTTGCGCCTGGACGCGGTGCACGCGCTGGTCGACCGCACCGCGACCCATCTGCTCGCCGAGCTGGCAGGTGAAGTGGAGCGGTTGTCCGCGCATGTGCGCAGACCGCTGACCCTGATCGCCGAGAGCGACCTCAACGACCCGAAACTGGTCACCTCGCGCGCGGCGGGCGGCTACGGCCTACACGCCCAGTGGAACGACGATCTGCACCACGCCGTGCACACCGCGGTGTCGGGGGAGCGGCAGGGCTACTACGCCGACTTCGGCAGCCTGGCCTGCCTGGCCACCACCCTGACCCGCGGCTTCTTCCACGCGGGCACCTACTCCAGCTTCCGCGGCCGCACCCACGGCACCCCGCTGGACCGTTCGCTGGTGCCCGGTTTCCGGCTGATCGCCTTCACCTGCGATCACGACCAGATCGGCAACCGGGCCATCGGCGACCGGCCGAGTTCCTATCTGACCGGCGGCCAGCTGGCGATCAAGGCCGCGTTGGTGCTGTGCTCGGCGTTCACCCCGATGTTGTTCATGGGTGAGGAGTGGGGCGCGCGCACGCCCTTCCAGTTCTTCACCTCCCACACCGACCCGGAGATCGGCGCGGCCACCGCCCTCGGCCGCAAGTCGGAGTTCGCCGACCACGGCTGGACCGCCGAGGAGGTGCCCGACCCGCAGGATCTCGAGACCTTCACCCGTTCCAAGCTGGACTGGAAGGAACCGGAGGAACCCGAGCACGCGCGGCTGTTGTCGACCTACCGTGCGCTGCTGGCGCTGCGGCGCGACCAGCCGGATCTGGCCGACCCCTCGTTGCGGCACGTGCGGGTGGACTACGACGAGCACGCCCGCTGGCTCGTGCTGCATCGGGGCAGCGTGCACCTGGTGTGCAATCTGTCCGAGGACGCGGTGACGGTGCCGATCACCGGCCGCAGCCTGCTCTACTGGGAGCCGCCGACGCTCGGCCCGACCGGCACCACGGTGCCCGCGCATTCGTTCGTCGTGCTCACCGATCCGCCCGACGGCCGACGGTAACGATCCCTCACCGGGGCATTCCGACATATTGCCCGTTACCGACGGACACCGTTACCGTGGAGTGATGAGCAACGAGGCTTCGGTGCGCGGAAGCGCGGTCCCAGGATTCGAGCGGCTGCTGCGCGTCTTCGCACGGAGCTTCGGCAACCGCCCCGGCGCGGGCGCTGCCCTGTCGGTGCACCACCACGGCGTCCCGCTGGTCGACATCTGGACCGGTGAGGCCGGGACCGAACCGTGGACCGAGAACACCGGCACGATCGTCTTCTCCGCGACCAAGGGCGTCACCTCCACGGTCGTGCACCGCTTGGCCGACCGTGGCGAGATCGACTACCGCGCGCCGGTCGCCGAGTACTGGCCGGAGTTCGCCGCCAACGGCAAGGCGAAGATCACCGTCGCCCAGGTCATGACCCATCGGGCGGGCCTGTCCGCGCTGCCGCCGCTGGCCACCGCCATGACCGACGTGCTCGACCACGAGGAGATGGAGCATCGGCTGGCCGCCGCCGCGCCGGACCGGCTGCTCGGGCGGCCCACCTACCACGCCGTCACCTACGGCTGGCTGCTGGCCGGCCTGGCCAGGCGCGTCACCGGCAAGGGCATGGCCGAGCTGTTCCGCACCGAGGTCACCGAGCCGCTCGGTATCGACGGCCTGCATCTGGGCCACCCGCCGGGCGACTCGACCACCAAGTACGCGCCGCTGGCGGGCAGCCAGTTCGGTCCGCTCGGCACGCCGTTGGGCAGCGCCGTGCTCGGCACCGGTCAGCGCCTGCCCGGTCCGCTCGGCGCGGCCGCCCGCTGCCTGTTCCTGCCCGGCGCGCACAGCATCTTCGAGGGTGAACTGCCGCCGATCCTGACCACCGAACTCGGCGCGGGCAATGCCGTGGCCACCGCCTCCGCGCTGGCGGGCGTCTACGACGCGCTGGCCTGCCGTGGCGAGGTCGACGGCGCGCGATACCTGTCGGAGTCGACCATCCGCGAGATCCTGAAGGTCCGCACCTACCACGTCGATCGCGCGCTGTTCTACCTGCCGATGATGTGGCACCTGGGCTACCACTCGATGCCCATGCCCGGCGCGCGGCACGGCCTCGGTCACATCGGCCTCGGCGGCAGTTTCGGCTGGGCCGACCCCGCGCAGGGCCTGTCGGTCGGCTTCGTGCACAACCGGTTCTCGCTGACACAGCTCGGCGCCGACCAGATCATCGCGGTGTGGCTGCTGCCGCTGATCCTCAACGAGTTGCGCGCCGCCGGCCACGGCGCGCCCGAGGGCCTGCGACGCGCGGCCTGACTCAGGTGAGGTAGCGGTAGGCCGGGCTGCCCGGCTCCAGCCGTTCGCACTGCAACGGCGAGGCCGCGATGCGCTCGAGCAGCGGCGCCAGCCCCTCCGGGGTGCCCAGTTCGATGCCGACCAGCGCCGCCCCGGTCTCCCGGTTGTTGCGCTTGACGTACTCGAACAGGGTGATGTCGTCGTCCGGGCCGAGCACCTCGTCGAGGAACCGGCGCAGCGCGCCCGGCTCCTGCGGGAAATCGACCAGGAAGTAGTGCTTGAGTCCCTGATGCACCAGCGAACGCTCGATGATCTCGCCGTACCGGGAGACGTCGTTGTTGCCCCCGGACACCAGGCACACCACCGTCGCGCCCGCCGGGATCTCCACCTCGGCCAGCGCGGCGGCGGCCAGCGCGCCCGCGGGCTCGGCGATGATGCCCTCGTTCTGGTAGAGGTCGAGCATGGCCGTGCAGATCGCGCCCTCGTCCACCTGCAGCAGACGGAAAGCGCCGGTGCCCGGCGGGGATTCGACGGCGGTGAGCAGCGGCAGCGAGCCGTGGCTGACCACGCGCCCGCCGAAGCCCTTCACCGCGGCGTAGGGCAGGTCACCGATCCGGCGCACGGCCGCGCCGTCGACGAACGGGTCGATCTCCGGCAGTGTCACCGGCCTGCCCGCGATCAGCGCCGCCGACATCGAGGCCGCCCCGGCGGGCTCGGCCGCGAGGATGCCGGTCTGCGGCGAGCGTTCCCGCAGGTAGGTGCCGATACCCGCGAGGCAGCCGCCGCCGCCGACGGGGATGACGACCAGATCGGGGGCCTCGTCGAGCTGGTCGAGGAT
>NZ_JARWRU010000583.1 GCF_029867845.1 Nocardia farcinica
GGCCGCGGGCCCGGGTGGGGGCGGGCGGTCGGGCACCTGGGTCACGGCCCCGTTCCTAATCGGCACCCCCGGGGGGAGGTGGAATCGGCCGATTAGGCGGGGGCGACAGCGATGGCGACGACCGGACGGAGCACGGTGACCACCGAGGAGACCACGGCCGGACCGGCGGGCGGGCGCCTGATCCTGGCCGCGACCCCGATGGGCGACATCGGCGACGCCTCCCGGCGCCTGTGCGCGGCGCTGGCCTCCGCCGACGTGGTGGCCGCCGAGGACACCCGCCGCACCCGCGCCCTGGCCAAGGCGCTCGGGGTGGAGATCACGGGCCGGGTGGTCAGCTTCTACGACCATGTCGAGACCGCGCGCATCCCCGCGCTGCTCGACGACATCGAGGCGGGCCGCACGGTGCTGTTGGTGACCGACGCGGGCATGCCCTCGGTGTCCGATCCCGGCTATCGCCTGGTCGCCGCCTGCGTCGAACGCGACCTGCCGCTCACCTGCCTGCCCGGGCCGTCCGCGGTGACCACGGCGCTGGCGCTGTCGGGGCTGCCGGTGGAGCGGTTCTGTTTCGACGGCTTCCCGCCCCGCAAGTCCGGGGCCCGCAAACAGTGGCTGCGCGCACTGCGCACCGAGCAACGCGCCTGCGTCTTCTTCGAGGCGCCGCACCGCCTCGCCGACTGCCTGGCCGACGCGGTGGAGGTGCTCGGCCCCGACCGCCCCGCCGCGGTCTGCCGCGAGCTGACCAAGACCTACGAGCAGGTCGTGCGCGGCACCCTCGGCGAACTCGCCGCCTGGGCCGTCGGGGGGGCGCGCGGGGAGATCACCGTCGTGCTCGCGGGCGCCGCGCCCGCCGAGGCCGACCCGGCCGCCCTCGTCGACGAGGTGCAGGCGCTCGTCGACGACGGGCTGCGCCTCAAGGAGGCCTGCGCCCGGGTCGCCGAGGCCACCGGCGCGTCCCGCCGCGAACTGTACGACGCGGTGCTCGCCGCCCGTGCCGGGCGCTGAGAGCCGGCACGGCCGGGCAGACCGAGGCCGCCCGCGCCCGGTGCCGCCTCGCCGTCAGCGCCCGCCGCGCACCGCGCGCGGCAGGTCGAGATCCAGCGGGATGCGACCGGCCGCGAGATGCTCCTCGACCTCGGCGGCCGGCATCGGGCGGGCGATGAGGAAGCCCTGCGCCCGGTAGCAGCCGAGGCCGACCAGGGTGCGGGCCGCGACGGCGGTCTCCACCCCCTCGCCGACCACACCCAGGCCGAAGGAACCCGCAAGGCCGATGATGGATTTCACGATGGCCAGATCGTCGGTGCTGGCCCCGAGCCGCTGGACGAAGCCCCGGTCGATCTTCACCGCGTCCACCGGCAGCGCCTTGAGGTGCGACAGCGAGCTGTAGCCGGTGCCGAAGTCGTCGATGGCGATCTGCACGCCCATCCGCTTGAGCCCGCGCAGGGTGACCTGGGTGCGGGCCAGATCCTGCACCACCACGTGCTCGGTGATCTCCAGGCACACCGAGCTGCCGTCGATGGCGTGCTCGCGCAGGATGTCCTCGATGCGCTCGACGAAATCGAGGCTCACCAGCTGCACCGGGGAGACGTTGATGCGCATGACGGTGTCGGTGGCCAGGCCGCGCGCCCGCCAGTCGGCGAACTGCTTGCACGCGGTGCGGATCACCCAGCGGCCCAGCTCGCCCGCCAGATTGGTGGCCTCGGCGACGGTCACGAAGGCCGCGGGCGGCAGCAGGCCCCTGGTGGGGTGCATCCAGCGCACCAGCGCCTCCAGCGCCACCACCCGGCCGGTGCGCAGATCCACCTCGGGCTGGAAGTGCAGCAGCAGCGAGCCGTCGGAGACCGCGCCGCGCAGATTCAGCTCCACGTCGTCCTGCAGCTCGAACTGCGCGCGCATGGCGTCGGTGAACACCGCGACGCCGTTGCCGCCGCCGGACTTGGCCGACAACAGCGCGTGATCGGCCCGGCGCAGCACGTCGGCGACGGTGGTCTGACCCGGCAGGCCGACGGCGACGCCGACGCTCACTCCGCGCGAGACCGATTCCCCGCCGACGGTCACCCGCTGGCCGACCAGCTGCTGCAACCGGGTGGCCTCCAGTTCGGCGGCCACCGAGTCCATCGGCTTGTCGGGCACGATGACGAACTCGTCGCCACCGAGCCGGGCGATCATGGCATCAGGGCCGAGGTTCTCGCGCAGCCGCGCCGACAGGGTGCGGATGAAGTTGTCGCCCGCGGTGTGGCCGAGGAAGTCGTTGAGCGCCTTGAGCCGGTCCAGATCGAGGAAGAAGGCCGCGACCGGGCCCGGCGCGCCTGGACGCAGCCGCTCTTCCATGTACTCGAGCAGCGCGCGCCGGTTCGACAGGCCGGTCAGGTCGTCGTGCAGGGCGATGTAGCGCAGCCGCTCTTCGGCCGCCACCCTGGCCTGCACCTGGGCGAACAGGGTGGCGATGGCGGTGAGGGCGTTGAGTTCGGCGGTGGCCCAGTCACGATCGCCCGCCTTGATGAAGCCGAGCAGGCCGGTGGACTCACCGCGCGAGACCAACGGCACGCAGGCCATGGTCACCTCGGGGATGCCGGAGGACTTGCGGATGGTCTCCTGGTAGTCCTCGGAGTCCTTGCCGGGGCGGACGATGATCGGCTCGGTGGCGAACTCCAGCTCGCGGAAGACCGAATCGGCCTCGGCGAAGTGCACCACCGCCAGGGGATCGGGATCGGGCACGTCGGTGCGGTGCGGCCACTCGGCGACGAGCGTGGTCGTGCGCTCCTCCCGGTTGGTGTGGCGCAGATAGCCGAAATCGATGTCGAAATGCTCGACCAGCTTGGCCAGCACGCGTTCGCTCGACGCCACCATGGTGATGGCGTCGACGCCCATCAACTCGGAGGCGACTTCCGTCACCAGTGAGTCGAGCGTTCGCCGAGGCACCCTGTCTCCGATCGTGCTAGCTGCCCTGGCCCGCGCCCGGTACTGGAAGCCGCCTGCTGCGGACCGAGGCTGCTGCCGCGTAGCTCAGGCGGAGCACCAAGGCCATGATCTCATGGTCGGGCACTCCCAGCAGGTCCAGGAAACGGCCCTGAAGTGAGGTCAGTGTATCCGCGAAATCCTCTGAAATCGCGATCAGCTCCTCCTGGTCGTGTGCGTAGCCGAATACCGGCGACATCGGTTGCACCGCGAGGCCGCGCCGCCCGGCCTCCAGCCAGACCCGTTCCACGGCCGCGCCCGCCCGCGCGTAGTCGGCCAGCGAGGCGCCGGCGCGCCCGCCCGGACACGGCAGCGTGACCGCGATCAGCGCCGATCCTGACAGCAGCACGTCGCGCGTGTTGTCGCCGAGGCTGCGCCCGCCGGACCAATTGCGCAGCAGCTCGACCACATCGGTGCGCGATGCGATGCGCAGCTTGGCCAGATCGGCCTCGTCGAGTTCCATGCTGCGCAGGTCGATGCCGTCGCGCAGGTCTTCGCCGGGACCGCGCAGCTCGGAGAACAGTTCGCGGTGCATGCGCGGGGTCAGCATGCGCACCCGATCGGAGCCGCCGAGGAGTTCGGCCGCCTCGGCCAGCGCGGCCCGGTCGGTGAGCGCGCGGACCACGGCGCCCTCGGCGCGCGCGGCGGCGGTCAGCGCGGCCAGCACGCCCTCGCGGATGGGGGCGCCGTTGCCGCGGCGGCGGTTGGTGCAGCGGGTCATGGCGGCCGGGTAGTCGCGGGCGAGCAGCGGGTCGGTGCCCGTGCCGAAGCGCAACGTGGCGGTGAGCGGCACCGCTGTCGTATCCGGGCACGGCGCGTCCGTGCACAGCAGGTGCTCGCCGAGCAGGCCGTGGGCGGCCGCGGCGGCGCGGGCGTTGTGCAGGGCCGCGCCGATGGCCACCGCGCTGCCCCGGTGGCCGATGTCCATGGTGGACGACCGCCCGGGATCGAGTTCGATGCGCAGCTCCTGCTCCGACAGCCGCAGCCGCCAGGGCTGGACGTTGCCGCCGGAGGGAGCGCGCTGGGCGGCGGCCGCCACCCGCACCCGCGGCGGGCCCGAGGGGAACAGCTCCGGCTCGTCGTCGGCGAACGGACGGCTCAGGTCGAACTTGCCCCCGGCCACCGGGCCCGGTGACCGTGACGCGGCGGCCGGGCGGCGATCCGCGGCGGCCACGGGAGCCGGGCAGGCGGCGTCGTGCCCGTCGCCCCGGCGTTCCCGCTCGGCGCCCGCGGGCTCGGCGAGGCCGTCGAGCTGCCGCTCGACGTCGACACGGATACGCCCGGAC
>NZ_JARWRU010000584.1 GCF_029867845.1 Nocardia farcinica
TTCGATGGCGTAGGTGTGTAACCCGGCCCACCCGCCCTCGGCACCCAACCCTAAGGGGCGGGGGGGTTGGGCAACCCGGCCCCCCACTTGGGGGGGCCCCACCGCGACGCCCTTCGGGCGGCCGGTCGAGCCGGAGGTGTAGATGACGTAGGCGATGTTGTCCGGCGACAGCGGCGCGACACGGTCGGCGTCGGTCACCGGCGCGTCGTCGGCGTCCTCCATGTCGCCGGTCTCCACGCCGTACCCGTCGATCTCCACCACGGGCAGCTCCGCCGGGATCTCCACCTCGACGGTGGAGTCGACGACCACGCCGGTCGGCTTCGAGTCCGACAGCACGTAGGCGATGCGGTCGGCCGGGTAGGCCGGGTCGACCGGCACGTAGCCCGCGCCGGTCTTGACGACCGCGAGCAGCGCGATCACCAGGTCCAGCGAGCGCGGCAGGATCACCGCGACCAGCGACTCCGGTCCGGCGCCGTCGGCGATCAGCCTGCGCGCCAGCACGTTCGCGCGGCGGTCCAGCTCGGCGTAGGTCAGCGAGTCCGTGCCGAAGCGGCCCGCGACCCGGTCCGGGTGCGCGGCGACCATCTCGTCGAACAGCGAGACCAGGGTGGCGCCGGTGAAGCGGCTCGCACCGCCGTCCTCGCCCGAGGAGACCCAGCGCTGCGACAGGTCGATGCGCTCGCCCTCGCTGAGCAGGTCGATGTCGCCGACGACGGCGTTCGCGTCCTCGGTGACGCCGCGCAGGATGCGCACCAGACGGTCGGCGAAGGAGGACACCGTCCCCGGGTCGAACAGCTCGGTGGCGTAGTTCCATGACAGCGACAACCCGCCGTCGGCGGCCTCGCCCACGGTCAGCTGGATGTCGAACTTGGCGGTGCCGGTGTCGAAGTCGACGACGTCGAGGTCGAGGCCGGGCAGCGAGATGGTGCGCGCCTCGCCCGCCGAGGCCGCCTCGAAGGTCAGGCCGACCTGGAACAGCGGGTGGTGGGCCTGCGAGCGGGCCGGGCTCAGCACGTCGACCAGCTGCTCGAAGGGCACGTCGGCGTGCGCGAAGGCGGCCAGGTCGGTCCGGCGCACCTGCTCGAGCAGCTCGGCGAAGGTCGTGCCCGGCTCCACCTGGCTGCGCAGCACCAGCGTGTTGACGAACATGCCGACGATGTCGTCGAGTGCGCGTTCGCCACGACCGGCGATCGGAGTGCCGATGGCGATGTCGGTGCTGTTGGACAGGCGCGCGGCCCAGGTGGCCAGTGCGGCGTGCACGACCATGAACAGCGTCACGCCGTGCGCGCGCGCCAGATCGTCGAGCGCCTTGGTCAGCTCGGCGTCGATCGAGAAGTGGTGCAGCGCACCGGCGTTGGAGGCCACCTCGGGGCGCGGCCGGTCGGCGGGCAGTTCGATCTGGTCGGGCAGGTCGGCCAGCTGCCGTGTCCAGTAGGCCAGCTGCGCGGCGGCCACCGACTCGGGGTCGGACTCGCTGCCGAGGACAGACCTCTGCCACAGGGTGTAGTCGGCGTACTGCACCTCGAGCGGCGCCCAGCTCGGCGACTCGCCGCGGGTGCGCTCGGTGTAGGCCACCACGATGTCGCGCAGCAGCGGCCGCAGCGAGAAGCCGTCGGCGCTGATGTGGTGCATGACCAGCACCAGCAGGTTGCTGCGCTGGTCGAGGGTGAGCAGCGTGGCGCGGAACGGGATCTCGGCGGTCACGTCGAAGTGCGTGCTCGCCAGCTCCACCACCCTGCGGGTGGCCTCGACGGCGGGCACCCACTCGGTGTCCAGCTCGACCAGCGCCTCCTCGGCGGGCAGCACCCGCTGGTAGCCCTCGCCGTCCACCTCGGGGTAGACGGTGCGCAGGGTCTCGTGGCGGGCCACCACATCGCGCACGGCCGCGCGCAGCGCCACCGCGTCGAGTTCACCGGTCAGCTTGATCGCGACCGGGATGTTGTTGACCGCGGTGCGGTTGTCGAAGCGGTTGAGGAACCACATCCGCTGCTGGGCGGGCGAGAGCGGCACCAGCTCGGCGGTCGTGCCGTCGGGCAGGGTGAGCGGCTCGGGGCGCGGCTGCGCGGTCAGGGGCGGGGTGGGCGCGCCGCCCGGGGCCCGCACCCCCAAGGCCCCCCCGGCGGGGGCGG
>NZ_JARWRU010000585.1 GCF_029867845.1 Nocardia farcinica
GCCCCCGGCCCCTGGACGGGGGGCGGCCCGCGCCGGGGGGGGTGGGGGCTTCGAATCGTTCTCGCGGCGGCTGGACGCCGGGCGGTATCACTCGCGGGTGGCGGCCTCGGTGGCGCCTTGGGCGGCGCCGGTCAGCACGACCTCGGGCTCGGCGGCCTTGGTCAGCTTCGCCTTGCTGGTGAAGGTGAAACGGGCGTCCTCGCCGGAACCCTCGCCGTCCCAGCCCTCGACGTCGACCAGGATGGTCTGGCCGGGGCCGATCTCGCCGAAGAGGATCTTCTCCGACAGCTGGTCCTCGATCTCGCGCTGGATCGTCCTGCGCAGCGGGCGGGCGCCGAGCACGGGATCGAAGCCACGCTTGGCCAGCAGGCTCTTGGCCTGCGGAGTGAGCTCGATGGCCATGTCCTTGTTCTTCAGCTGCGTGGCGACGCGGTTGATCATCAGGTCCACCATCTGGACGATCTGCTCGTCGGTCAACTGGTGGAAGACGATCACGTCGTCGATGCGGTTGAGGAACTCGGGCCGGAAGTGCTTCTTCAGCTCATCGTTGACCTTGAGCTTCATCCGCTCGTAGTTCGACCCGGCGTTGTTGCTCGCCGAGAAGCCGAGGCCGACGGCCTTGGAGATGTCCTGCGTGCCGAGGTTCGAGGTGAAGATCAGCACGGTGTTCTTGAAGTCGACCGTGCGCCCCTGGCCGTCGGTGAGACGGCCGTCCTCGAGCACCTGCAGCAGGGTGTTGTAGATCTCCTGGTGCGCCTTCTCGATCTCGTCGAACAGCACGACCGAGAACGGCTTGCGGCGCACCTTCTCGGTGAGCTGGCCGCCCTCCTCGTAGCCCACGTAGCCCGGAGGGGCGCCGAACAGGCGCGAGGCGGTGAAGCGGTCGTGGAACTCGCCCATGTCGATCTGGATGAGCGCGTCGTCGTCGCCGAACAGGAAGTTCGCCAGCGCCTTGGACAGCTCGGTCTTACCGACGCCGGACGGGCCGGCGAAGATGAACGAGCCGGACGGGCGCTTGGGATCCTTCAGGCCGGCGCGGGTGCGGCGGATCGCCTTGGAGACGGCCTTGACGGCGTCCTCCTGGCCGATGATCCGCTTGTGCAGCTCCTCCTCCATACGGAGCAGACGGGTGGTCTCCTCCTCGGTGAGCTTGAACACCGGGATGCCGGTCCAGTTGGCCAGCACCTCGGCGATCTGCTCGTCGTCGACCTCTGCCACGACGTCCAGGTCGCCGGAGCGCCACTGCTTCTCCCGCTCGGCGCGCTTGGCGACGAGCTGCTTCTCCTTGTCGCGCAGGCGCGCGGCCTTCTCGAAGTCCTGCGCGTCGATGGCGCTTTCCTTCTCCCGGCGGGCGTCGGCTATCTTGTCGTCGAACTCGCTCAGGTCCGGCGGCGCGGTCTTCCGGCGGAAACGCCTTCGCGCCCCCGCCCCCTCGGTTAGGTGCATCGCCTTGTTCGGCACGCACCCGGCGTGTATTATACGAG
>NZ_JARWRU010000586.1 GCF_029867845.1 Nocardia farcinica
GGACGCATCTCGTCGTGGGCCTGGCTGCCCCGCCTGCGCGCGGTCTCGAATCCGTCCCCGACCTCGACGCCCTTGATGGCCTGGATGCCCATGAGCGCGGCCGCCAGCCGGGAGTCGAGCCGGTTCTCGCCGCTGGTGAACGAGCCGATGCCGACCGGAAGGCCCTCCACGATCACCTCGACCACGCCGCCGAGAGTGTCGCCGTCTTTCTTGGCCGCCTCGATCTCGGCGATCATCGCCGCCTCGGCGTCGGCGTCGAAGGCGCGCACCGGGCTCGCGTCGACGGCCGCCAGATCGGCCGCGGTCGGGGTCACGCCGGTGGTGTTGGCGGCGGCGCCGATGGAGACCACGTGCGAGACGACCTCGACACCGAGCGCCTGGCGCAGGAAGTTGCGTGCCACCGTGCCCGCCGCGACGCGCGCGGCGGTCTCGCGGGCACTGGCCCGCTCCAGCACGTTCCTCGCGTCGTCGAAGCCGTACTTGAGCATGCCGGAGTAGTCGGCGTGGCCGGGGCGCGGCCGGGTCAGCGGGGCATTGCGCGCCAGGTCGGCCAGCTCGGCTTCGTCGACCGGGTCGGCGGACATGACGGTCGTCCACTTGGGCCACTCGGAATTGGCGACCTCGATGGCGACCGGGCCGCCCATGGTGCGACCGTGGCGGACCCCGCCGATCACGGTGACCTTGTCGGCCTCGAACTTCATCCGGGCGCCGCGCCCGTAGCCGAGCCTGCGGCGCGCGAGCTGAGCGGAGATGTCCTCGGTGGTCACCTCGACGCCGGCCACCATGCCCTCCAGAATGGCGACGAGAGCGGGACCGTGGGATTCTCCGGCAGTTATCCAGCGCAGCACAGCGTCCATCCTTTCATGCCCGCGCGCGGGCGTTGGTATCCGGTCCGTGGTGATCATCGCCGCACCGCCCGCCGGTTCGGTCCACAGTCGCGGCGGGTGCTCGCCGGTCGCTCGCGACCGCGGATCAGGTGGTCACGGCCAGTGCGAACAGCGTCGCCACGCACATGGCCGGGCCGTGCGGCACCGTCGTTCGTCCGGTCGGACACGAGCGAGCGCGCGCGAGCATCATCGACCCGGCCGCCGCCGTCAGGACCGGCGCGCCGAGCGCCGCCGTCACCCAGGCCTGCGCCCCGCCC
>NZ_JARWRU010000587.1 GCF_029867845.1 Nocardia farcinica
CCACCCCCCCCCCCCCCACAAACCGGGCGCCCGGGCCCGGGGGCCCCCAACCCCCCCCCCTCGGGGGTCCCCCCCCGGTCCCGCCGGCTGGCCTACCCCCCCCCCGGCCTCTCCGTCTGTGTCCGAGGTCACCCACCGCAACCATGCGCACATCACTTGCCCTGAACTTCCAAAGCTTCTGTGCAACAATGACTCCTGTGTCGCGAACGGTACTGGCTGGTTTCGCGCCACCACTGTCTTCGCAGGTCGCAGCACTTGCACCCCGCCCCTCCCCCTCCGAACGCGCAGGCCGCGGGCGAGCGGGCGCATCTGTCGACTTCCGTTGCCGCACAGCGGCGAAACAACCGTTCCGAACCCTTGCTACCCCGCCGCGACTCATTGGATCGGCCCGTGACCGGCACCGACGTGCCGAGGACCCCCCGGCGGCCGCCTGAGCGTTCCCCAGCGCTGGGCTGGGGCCGATAGATGAACCAGGAGCGATCATGGCTACGAATGGGCAAGAGGCACAGTCATCACTGGCCGATTTCCTTCGGCACGGCAGCTCGGAGTTCCATCAGCGGCTGCAGAAGATCCTGAGCAATCCGCAGTTCGCCGTCACCGACGCGCAGAGCCAGGAGCAACGGCGCCAGAACGCCTACGACCAGTTGCGCTACCTGGTCGGCGAGATCGGCAGCACCAGAGCGGTCGCCACCGACCTGCCGGAACTGTTCGCCGTGTTCGACTGGTCGGCGGTGCTGGCCACCGACCTGATCCCACTGATCTCCGGTCACTACAACCTCGCCTCGGGCAGTCTGGCCACCCTCACCGCGCCCGAGGCGGCCGCTCCCTATCTGGCCGACCTCGACGACGCCACGGCCATCGGCGTCATGCTGCTGACCGAGTACGGGTGCGGCTCCAACATCGGCTTCATGCAGACCACGGCCACCTGGGACGGCGACGGCTTCGTCATCAACACGCCGAACCCGAGGGCCAGGAAGTTCATGCCCAGCGTCGGAATCCCGGTGTCCCGTGTGTGCGTGGTGGGCGCACGGTTCATCGACGCGGCCGGCGTCGACCAGGGCGTGCACCTGTTCGCGGCGCGACTACGCGGCCCCGACGGCAACCCCGCCCCCGGGGTGACGATCACCCAGCTCGACCACCAGCCGCTGGTCATCATGGACAACTCGGTCATCAGCTTCGACAACCTGCGCGTCGACCGCGACGCCTGGCTCAGCAACGACCTTGCCACGATCGACGACAACGGCGTGCTGACCTGGCGCGACGCCACCAGCCGCAAGCGCGCGTTCCCCTCGGCCATCAGCCAGCTGACCGTCGGCCGCCTCGCACTGTCGTCCTGCCTGAACGCCTCGGCCCGCGCCGCGCTCTACATCGCCCTGAACTACGCGAGCAGGCGCCTGGTGCCGCTGACGCCGACCGACACCCCGGTCATGCTCGACATCCCGCACGTGCGCGACACCCTGATCACCGACCTGGCCGGCACCGTCGCGCGCACCGTCTTCGGCAACGCGATCAAGACCCAGCTCGCCGAAGCCGATCTCACCCACCGCGACACGGTGGTGTCGGTGATGTTGGCCAAGCACTTCATCCAGCTGCACGCGCTCGACACGGTGACCCACAGCCGCATCAAGATGGGCGCGCAGGGCATGTTCAGCGCCAACCGGATCGCCGACTACCTCGGTGTCTGCCACGCGGCCATCACCGGTGAGGGCGACTGCCACGTGCTCGGCTCGGTCGCCGGACGCGTGCTGGCCAAACAGCTGGCGGGCAAGACCCCGCCGGAGCCCGTCCCGCACGATCCGGCCGATCCCGCCGACCGCAGGCGTCTGTTCGGCGCCCGCACGCTGACCATCGTGCAGGAGGCGCAGGCGCACCTGGCCACCTCGGAGCTGGCCGACCGCCTCGCGGTCATCCCCGAGGCGCTCGAGCTGGCCGAGGCCTACTGCGCCGAGGAGGCCCTCGGGCTGCTGGAGAACGACACCACCCATCCCGAGATCGCGGCCGTGCGCGAGGTCTTCGCGCTGCACTACCTCGATCAGCACGCCGCCTGGTATCTCACCCGAGGCCTGATCGACGCCGCCGCGGCGCGCACCGTCAAGGAAGAGCTGCGCAAGGCCATCGACACCGTGGTCGAGCACCTGCCCGCGCTGCTCGACGCCTTCGGCTTCGACGACGAGATCCTCGGCGCCCCCGTGCTGTCGGAGGATCTGCCCGCCGCCTGGGAGTCGCGCATCCGCGCGCTGCAGAGCGCCTGACCCCGCCCGCGCACCGATCGACGGAGCCCTCGGCATCTGCCGGGGGCTCCCCGGCGCCAGCGCCGGAACACCGCGTCCGGCAGTGCCGTCGAACTCCCGGCAATCCCGCCGCCACCGCCGTTCAGGGCCCCTGACCAGTGGACCGATGCCGTGCGCCCGCTGCGGCTCTCGCCTACAGTATTCTCCGCAAAGACCAACGCGCGCACACGCTCTGAAGCCGCACGACCGAACCGAGGCGCCCGACCATCGCCTCGCCGCGCCGCGTTCCCGCAACCGAGATCGAGGAGATTACGTGCATCTGCAACACCCACTCCAGGGTGCTACCGCTGACCCGAAGCGGTCGATCGAGGTCACCGGTCCCAGAATCCCCATCTACAGCGAGGAATTCGCGGCCGACCCGCACGGGGCGTACCGCCGGATGCGCGAAATGAACTACGGCCCGCTGGTGCCGGTGGAGATGTGGCCGGGCGTGCCGGCCACGCTCGTCATCAAATACAGCACGGCGGTGCGCATTCTCGGCGATTCCGCCCACTTCCCGGCCGACCCGAGCGTCTGGCAGAAGACGGTGCCCTCGGACATCCCGATCATGCCGATGATCGAGTACCGGCCGAACGCGATCCGCACCAGCGGCGCCGAGCACGCCCGCTACCGCAGCGTGCTCAACCACGCCCTGGCCGGCATCGACCTGAACTCGGTGCGCACCGCGGTCGAGTCCTCGGCCGTGCCGATCGTCAACACCTTCTGCCGCGACGGCCGCGCCGACGTGCTGAGCCAATACGCGCTGCCGCTGGTCTTCTCGGTCTTCTGCCAGATTCTCGGCTGCCCCCCGGAGATCGGCGAGCGGGTCGCCAAGGCCAGCGCCGCCATGTTCGACGGCGTCGACACCGAGACGGTGAACACCATGATGGGCGAGGCGCTGATGGCCCTGGTCACCCTCAAGCGCACCCATCCCGGCGACGACGTCACCACCCGCATGATGCAGCACCCCGCCCAGCTGACCGACGAGGAGATGGTGCACCAGCTGGTGCTTCTGTTCGCCGCAGGCGTGGAGCCGCCGGTCAACCTGATCGGCAACACGCTGCTGCTGATGCTCACCGACTCCCGGTTCACCACCGGTGAGCACGGCCTGCCGTTGTCCACCAGGTCGGCGCTGGAGGAACGCCTGGCCACCGACCCGCCGATGGCCAACTACTGCATCACCTACCCGCGCCAGCCCATCCTCGTCGAGGGCGTGTGGCTGCCCGCCAACCAGCCGGTCATCATCAGCATGGCCGCCTGCAACACCGACCCGGAGATCAACACCGGCGAATACCTCGACAACGGCTGGAATCTGGCGTTCAGCACCGGTGACCACGCCTGCCCCGCCCAGGCCCGCCCCTACGGCCTGCTGCTCGCCCAGGACGTCATCGACCACCTGCTGGACACCCTCCCCGAACTGGCCCTCGCCGTCCCGCCGGCGGAACTGGTGTGGCGGCCCGGCCCGTTCCACCGCGCCCTGTCGGCCCTGCCGGTCGTCTTCCCGCCCACGGCGCCGCTGCCGGTCTAGTCGGGCAGCGGGCACACGACCGCCGCCGCCCGGACGATCACGGACGTCGGGTGCGGACGATGATCCGTGCCACGCCCGCCAGACAGGCCGCCACGGCGACGGCGATGAGCACCACCGGAACCGCGGCGGGCACCGTGACGCCGGTGGCGATCAGGCCCGAGGTCACGACGAGCACGGTAGGGACGGTGAGGATCGCCGCGCCGGCGTATTCCAGCCCGGATGCGACGATCTCGTCGAACTCCGGGCGATGGGCCTCGTCGGTCCAGTGGGCGTGCGCGGCTCGGCTCGGCAGGTTGATCGCCGAGGCGGGCAGATGTGGCAGCAGCCACCGCGCGCCACCGAACACCGCGGCGAGCAGGCAGGTCGTCACCGTCATCGCACCGGCGAAACCGGCCACGGAATCCCAGCGTTCGACCTCGCCATCCGCGCCGAGGCGGCCGGGCACCCGGTCGACGTCCGCCAGCAGCAACCAGGCCACCGCGACCGCGAAGGCCAGCAGCGACAGCACGAGGCAGCGGCGCGACAGTCCGCTCGAGCCGGGACGCACGCCGTCATTCGCCCTTCGCGCGAGCGGCCAGGCGGGCGTAGAGGTGGCGGTCGGTACGCGGGCCGCCCGGAGTGCGCGGGCCGTAGCGCTCGATCTCGGCGTCCAGGTCGAGCGGGCGGGTCGCAGCGACCGGCGGCACGAGTTCGGCCTCGACCAGATGGTCGGGCACCAGCCAGGTGATCTCGAACTCGATGCCGTCGGGGTCGCGGCCGTAGAGCGCCTTGGTGGCCGCGTGGTCGGCGGCGCCGGTCAGGCAGCCCGCCGCGCGCATCCGGTCGCGCGTGGCGGCCATCTCGGCGAGCGTCTCCACCTCCCAGGCCAGGTGATAGAGGCCGACCGCGCCGTCGGCCGCGCGGGGGCCCGAGGCCGGGAACAGGCCGAGGTCGTGGTCGTTGGCGGAATTCGCGCCGCGCAGGAAGGCCACGCCGGGATGGTCCAGCGGCAGTTTCTCGAATCCGAGCACCGTGGTGTAGAACTCCACGCTGCGTGCCACATCGGATACGAACAGCACCGCGTGGTTGAGTCCTCGCACCGCCATGGTCACCCTCCTGGATAGCACCTCGGGGCCGAGCCGAGCCCCGTTCCAGGCTACGTGCTCAGTAGTACACCGGCCCGGGCACACCGCCGCCCGCCGCGATCGCGTCACCGGTGATGGCGACGCTGCGTGGCGAGGCGAGGAAGGTGACCACATCGGCGACCTCGCTCGCGTCGACGACCCGGCGCAGCGAGTTGGTGGCCAGCTCGGCCTCCAGATCGGCCACCGGCACGCCGGTCTCGGCCGAGCGGGCGGCGAGCCGGTCGGTCAGTCGCTCGGTGCGGGTGCGTCCCGGATGCACCACGGTGACGTTCACGCCGTGCGGGCCGAGTTCGTCGGCGAGGTTCTTGGTCAGCGCGGACACGCCGACATTGCGGACGGTCTGGGCGATCGAGTTGGCCTGGCGCGCACCGAGTCCGCTGATGTTGATGATGCGGCCCCAGCCCTGGGCGACCAGGTGCGGGGCCACCGCGCGGGCGGTGCGCAGGTAGCCGAGCACCTTGATCTCCACCTCCCGACGAACCAGCTCGTCGGAGGTGGCGGCGAGATCGGCGGGCGAGCCCGCGCTCCACGGGGTGGCGGCCGAGTTCACCAGGATGTCGATCCGGCCGAGTTCGGCGACCGCCCGCGCCACCAGGGCGCGCACCTGCCCGTCGTCACCGGTGTCGGTGGGCACGGCGAGCACCCGGCCGCCGGTCTCGGCCGCGATGGCCTCGGCCGCGGCGGCGAGCGGTTCGGCGGACCTGGCGGCGATCACCACGTCCACGCCCTCGGCCGCCAGACCGCGCGCCACCGCGCGTCCGATGCCCTTGCTACCACCGGTGACGATGGCCCGCTTGCCCTTCAGCTGTAGATCCACGCGGCATACGGTAGTCGTCGGTCGGCGGAGGTTCGCCGGTCCGGCTCGAGCCGATCCGAATCCGCCCGCGGCGAGGGCGGCGACGGTGCCCCAGCTGCGGATGCTGTCGCCGGGCGGAGCGCGCTATCGGGCCAGCGGGCTGTAGAAGACGATGCCGTTGCCCTTGTTGTCGAACACCACCGCCCTGCGCTCGTGCGCGTCGTCATAGGGCCCGGTGACGATGCCGCCGCCGGCGGCCTCCACCGCTTTCGCGGCGGCGTCGACGTCGGCGGTCTTCACTCCGACCACCACCTGGCCGGGAATCGGGTGGTCGACGGCGGTGGCGAGGGCGAGCGTGACCGGGCCGCCGTCGAGCGCGGCGAAGTGGGTGCCGTCGCGGAACTTCAGCGACATCCCCAGGGTCTTCGTGTAGAACTCGAGCGATTCGTCCAGATCGTCGGTGGACAGGATGACCATCTTGACTTCGTGCTCGCTCATGGAACCTCCTGTGGTCGAAGGGTCGACGTCTCGGCGAGGCCTCGCGTCGGGGGCGATGCTAGTCCCGATCGGCGGTCGCCGGAATACCTGAACACCCCGAACGGCACACCAGGGGACATCCGATTGCCGGCACGCTGCCGACAGCCGACCAAAGTCCCCATTTCGGGGGACTCACGCCCCTGTTCCGCTCGCCGCCCACATCCGCGCCGCAGGCGAATCCCCGTCCTTACGAAGATCTTTCGGGTCCGATGCGGTCAGGATCACCATTCCACCCCGACAGTCGTCGCTGACTGTTGCCCTACGATCGCCCCCGTGCTGTCCTTCGCTGAGAGTGTTGCGATCCAACCGACTTCGCCGATCCCGGTCGGCGTGGTGCCGTTGGGTCCGACGGAGCTGTTCTTCTCCACCACCGATCGCCGCGGGGTGATCCGTCTCGGTAACTCGGTGTTCGCCCGGGTGTCGGGCTACACGCTGGAGGAGATGGCCGGCCGGCCGCACAACATCGTCCGCCATCGCGACATGCCCGCCGGCATGTTCCGGCTGATGTGGGATCGCCTCGGCGACGGCGGGCCGGTCGGGGTGTATGTGCGCAACCGCACCAAGGCGGGAGCGTCGTACTGGGTCTTCGCGACGATGAGTCCCGTTCCCGGTGGCTATGTCTCGGTGCGCATGGCGCCGTGCAGCCGGTACTTCGAGCTGGCCGAAGACCTCTACACCCATGCCAGCGGCGCCGAACGGGCGGCGATCCGGGCCGGCTGCGACCGGCGCGAGGCCGCCACCCAGGGGGCGCTCGGCCTGGAGGAGGCACTCCAGCGGCACGGCTATCACGACTACGACGAATTCATGCAGGAGGCGCTGCCCGCGGAGATCACCGCGCGCGCCCGCCTGGTCTCGGCCGCCTCGCTGCGCCCGAACGCCCACGGCCCCATCGCCGAGGTGCTCACCGGGACCACGTCGGTGGACCGGATGCTCGCGCGGATGGTCGGGCGGCTGAGCGACTACCAGCAGCTGTGCGACCGGCTCATGACCGCCGCCGTCCAGGTCACCGACATCACCCGCCGTATCGACCGATCCGTCGCGGCGGCCAGGGAGGCCTCCACCGGTGTCGCCGAGGAACATCCCGACCTGCTCAACATCGCCCGTGTGATGGGCGAACCCATGCGAGACGCGGTCGCCGTCCTCCAGCACCTGCGCCCGGAGCTGGACCGGCTGCGGGCCGCGGTGACCGAGCTGCGTTTCCGCATCTCCCTGGCCGCCCTCTACAACAGCATGGTCGCCGCCTTCGCCGACGAGGTCGTCGACGGCACCGCCCCCGCCGACACCCTCGCGGCCGTCCCCCTGCTGTGCGACGCCACCGCGATGGGGCTGGCGGGCATGGCCGAGCAGACCCTTGCGGTCAACGGGCAACTGGCCTCCGTCGCCCGGCTCACCGACGAGGCGAGCACCGCCCTCGACCGGTTCCGCCGCTTCATCGGCCAGTGGCGCCTGCGCGTGCTGCGGCACCGGGCCGGTGCCGCGATCGGCGACAAGCTCGGCCCCATCGACACCGAGATCGCGGTGAGCTGGCAGTGGATGGAACTGCTGCACGATCTCGGCCGCGAGTTCCACACCTGCACGGTGACCTTCGATTTCCACGCGCTCGGGACGCAGCTGGTGACCATCAAGGGGGCCGCCGCCCGCTGCGTCACCGACCGCGCCGTTTAGGATGACGTCCGACTATTGGATGACCACGCAGATGAGCGGCGTCTCGTGCCAAGCGCCGGTCGTCCCGAACTGCTGAACAGATGAAGGAGAAACAGCAGTGAGCAGCAGCGTCATCGTGGCGGGGGCGAGGACCCCGATCGGCAAGCTGGCTGGCGCGCTGGCCGCCCTGACCGCGCCCGACCTCGGCGGGCGGGCCATCGCCGCCGCGATCGAGCGCTCCGGCCTCACCGCCGCCGACATCGACGCCGTGGTCATGGGCACCGTCGTGCAGGCCGGTGTCGGCCCGAACCCGGCGCGTCAGGCCGCGGTGGCCGCCGGCCTGCCGATGACCGTTCCGGCGACCACCGTCAACAACCTCTGTCTGTCCGGCCTGGAGGCCGTCATGCAGGCCGACCGGCTCATCGCCACCGGCGCGGCCGAGGTCGTCGTCGCGGGCGGCATGGAGTCGATGACCAACGCCCCCTATCTGGTGCGCGGCGCCCGCACCGGTCTGAAGTACGGCGGCACGAACTTCGAGGACGCCCTCGATCGCGACGCGCTGACCTGCGCTTTCGACGGCATCTCGATGGGCGCCTCCACCGAGCGCTACCAGGCCGCGGAGAACATCTCCCGCGCCGAACAGGACGAGTTCGCCGCCCGCTCGCACCGCCTGGCCGCCGCGGCCACCGAATCCGGCCGCTTCGCCGACGAGATCACGCCGGTGCAGATCGCCTCCCGCAAGGGCGCCGTCACCGTCGCCGCCGACGAGGGCATCCGCGCCGAGACCACCGTCGAGTCGCTGGGCACGCTGCGCCCGGCGTTCGCGAAGGACGGCACCATCACCGCGGGCGCGTCCTCGCAACTGTCCGACGGCGGCGCCGCGGTCGTGGTCATGCGCAAGGACCTCGCCGAGGCGCGGGGCATCACATGGCTGGCCGAGATCCGCGCGCACGCCCTGGTCGCCGGCCCGGACACCTCCCTGCTGCACCAGCCCGCCAACGCCATCGAGGCGGCGCTGAAGCGCGACGGCCGGACCACCGTCGCCGATCTCGACCTGCTGGAGATCAACGAGGCCTTCGCCGGCGTCGCCATCGCCTCGACGCGTCGGCTCGGCGTGGACCCGGAGAAGGTCAACATCCACGGCGGCGCGATCGCGGTCGGTCACCCGGTCGGCATGTCCGGCGCGCGCATCGCCCTGTCGCTGGCGCACTCGCTGAAGGCCGCAGGCGGCGGCACGGGCGCGGCCGCGCTGTGCGGTGGTGGCGGCCAGGGCATCGCGATGATCCTGTCCGTGTAGCGGCCACACACGAATCCGCATCCGATCTACGAAGGCGATACATGAAGAAATACGTTCCCACCTGGCACGACGACGAGGTCCGCGCGCTGTCCGAGCTCGCCGGACAGTTCTTCGAGCGTTCCGTCGTCGCGCACCGGGAGAAGTGGGACGCCCAGCGGCGCATCGATCGCGAGGTGTGGCTGGAGGCGGGCAAGCTGGGCCTGCTGTGCTGTTCGATCCCGGAGGAGTACGGCGGCGGTGGCGGCACCTTCGCCCACGACCTCGCGGTCTTCGAAGCGCAGGGCTACGCGGGCGACCTGTCGCTCGGCATCTCCGTGCACAGCGGCATCGTGCCGCACTACATCCTCGAATACGGCACCGAAGAGCAGAAGCGGACCTGGCTGCCCGGCATGGCGACCGGCGAGATCCTCGGCGCCATCGGCATGAGCGAGCCGGGCGCGGGCTCGGACCTCAAGGCCATCAAGACCACCGCCGTCCGCGACGGCGACGAGTACGTGATCAACGGCTCGAAGACCTTCATCACCAACGGTTCCTCGGCCGATGTGATCGTCATGGCGGTCAAGACCGACCCGAAGGCGGGCGCCAAGGGCATCTCCATGCTCATCGTCGACCTGCGCGACCAGCCCGGCTTCTCGGTCGGCCGGGTGCTCGACAAGGTCGGCCAGCACGGCGCCGACACCTCCGAGCTGTCGTTCACCGATGTGCGGGTGCCGGTGACCAACCTGCTCGGCGAGCGCGAGGGCCTCGGCTTCGGCCAGCTGATGGCCCAGCTGGTGCAGGAGCGCCTGATCATCGCCGCCCAGGCCGTCGGCGCCACCAAACGCGCCGTCGACGACACCGTCGCCTACAGCAAGCAGCGGGAAGCGTTCGGCCACAGCCTGTTCGAATTCCAGAACACCGCCTTCGAACTGGCCGAGTGCCAGACCATCGCCCGCACCAGCGAGGTCTTCCTGGACCACTGCATCCAGTCGCACGTGCGCGGCGAACTCGACGCCGCCGAGGCCGCCATGGCCAAGTACTGGCTCACCGACAAGCAGTGCGAGGTCATCGACCGCTGCGTCCAGCTGCACGGCGGCTACGGCTACATGCGCGAATACCTCATCGCCCGCATGTACGAGGACGCCAGGGTGCAGCGCATCTACGGAGGCACCAACGAGATCATGAAGTCGATCATCGCCAGGGAGCTGTAAGCCCTCGCGAACACCGCGCCCGGCTGGCACCGAATCCGGTGCCCGCGGGGCGCCGTCGAAATACCCGTCTTGTCACCGAACCGATCGCGTCACAACCTCGATCACATGGCGCGAACGGTGCGGGTGCGAAACCTCGGGGCAGATCTGGGCAGACTCGCTGTCCACGAGTCCACGTGGAAAGCCCAGCAGGAGAAGCTGTCGTGGGCGGCAGACACGATCAACTCGGCGGCGAACAGGGCGCTCGGCACCGACGTGTGGGCGGGCCCCGCCGCGAACCGGTACGACACTCACCGCCGCGAACTCGTGGCCGACCTCGACGACTGTGCGGACGCGGCGGGACAGATCGCGGACGCGATCGGGGCGTGCATCGCGACCCTGCGTTTCCACCAGGGCCTGCTGGACGCGGCCCGAGCGGCGGTGGAACCGCGGGTGCGCCACTACACCGACGACGACACGATCGTCTTCCTCCCCGAGGACGACGAACAGGGCCGACTGGTCGACGATCTGGACTCGACCTATTACCAGGTCAGGTCACGAGCCGATTCGGCTCTGAACCAGCAGCACGGGATCATGCAGTCCGCGGCGAGCCGACTCGAGGCCGCGAAGACCAGGTGGTCGCGGCGGACGCTGCGGATGCTGAACTGGAACATCCAGCAGGGCGGCGACGGCAACAATCTGTTCTCCTTCGGCCAGGGCACGCAGACGCACGATATGGACGAGATCGCCAGGCGGATCGCCGACGCCGATGTCGATGTGGTCACCCTGCAGGAGATGTTCCGCGATGGCGCCGAGGCACTCGGCCGTGAACTCGACAAGCTGGCGCCTCCCGGGGAGAAGTGGGAGGTCCACTTCGGCCCCGCATCGGAACGAACTCAGTGGTATTCCCCGCTGGGCGACCGCGAGTTCGGCAACGCGGTGCTCGTGCGGGTCGGCGACGGTGTGACCACCGGCGATGTTTCGGTGACCGACCTCGGCCCCGGCGACGAGCCGCGATCGGCCACCCGAGTTCGGATCAACGTCGACTGACGCAGGCGCTACCAGGCGGGCAGTGTCACATCGACCTGCTGCCCGTCGTGGTCGGATTCCTCTCGCTCCCAGCGCTCGGCAGGTGTGGAGCCGACCCCACGGGGCAGGATGTGGTCGATCGGGATATTGCTCGCCGAGGTGCCACCGCGACCGTCGTCGATCCTGCCCGCATCGACGTCGAAGCCTTCGGCGCGGAACTTCTGGATCTGCTGGGCCGAGTCGCCGTTGCCGATGGAGGTCGCGTTGAAGTCGCCGCCGATCACGACATTGCCCATCGGTCCGTTGCTGAAGAGTGCGCGCAGGCGCTCTATCTGACGCGCCTGCAGCTCGCTGTGCTCGCCACCGTTGCTCAGATGGACGCTCACCAGATCGAAGCCCTGCCTGTCGGATTGCAGCAGTCGCTCGGCGTTCCCGGCGTCCATGGAGCCGTAGAGCGAGATCGCGAACTCCATCCGCTCGGCATCGGCCTCCACAGTGCCCGAGAACGCCTTCATCACGGCTTTCACGGCAGGCAACGCTGTCCATTCGTGCAGCGTCAGCACCATCGACCCGGCACTGGTGTTGCCGAAGACGCGGTCACCGCCGTAGGCCGACGCCTGCGGCCCCGGCACCGCGTCCGACAGAATGCGCGAGCCGTGATCGAGCGCGGTCACCGCACGCCTGACCTCCCCCTCGAGGGTCCGTAGCTCGTTCAGATCCACTTTCACTCTCATCCGCCGAGGCTAGCGATCGGACGACCGGCCCGGCGATCCCGAAAAATCGTGGGCACACGCCTTCAGCGCCCCCAGCGCATCCACCCGCCGGAAATCCAGCCCGGTGTGGCGCACGTTGTCGTGTTCGTCGTCGCCGTCGTTGATCCACACCGCCCCCTCGCACAGCCACCGGCGCACCTCCGCGACGGACGGCAGCCGTCCGGTGGTCTTCAGGCAGAAGTCCTGGAGCAGCAGCACCACCCCGGCGACCACTGGGGTGGCCTGGCTGGTCCCGTGCTGCACGGACTCGCCGGTGTCATCAGCGATCCCGGAGGAGGTGGTCGGCGCGCCGGGGGCGAAGATGTCGGTGGCGCACTCCCCGCCCCTGCTCTCGTGCAGGCGCTGGGAGAAGGGGGTGATGTGGTCGGGCCCGCTGCGGAAGGCCTTCGCGCCGGACAGGTAGCCGAACGGACCCACATCGGAGTCGTAGACGGAGCCGACGCTGAGGGTGTGGCGGAAGATGGCGGGATAGCTCATGCCCTGGGCGCTGTCGTGGGCGAAGAAGTCGTTGCCCGCGGCGACGCAGCAGGCAACGCCTGCCTCGGTGAGCTCGGCCATGGCGCGGCCGACGGCGTCGCCTGCCAGGTCGCTGTCGGTGACGCGGTTGTCGGAGGCGCCGAGCGACATGCACACCGCGGTGATGCCGAGCCGGGCGCGTTCGGCGAGCACCCAGCGCAGGGCGTCGCGGATGGCGGCGAACGAGCCGTCGCCGGTGTTCGACAGCACTTTGACCGGCACGACGCAGGCGCGCGGTGCGATGCCGACGTGCAGGTCGCCCGCGCAGATGATGCCCGCGACGTTGGTGCCGTGGCCCTGGCCGTCGGTGGCGTCGCCGGGGTCGCCGCCGTTGTCGCGGGTGAAGTTGCGGCTCGCGCGGACCCGGCCCGCGAAGTCGCGGTGCGTGGTGCGCAGGCCGGTGTCGAGCACGGCGACAGTGGTGCGTCGCCCGTCGACCCCGAAGGCCACGCGGGCTTCGGTGGCGCGGACGAGCGCGTCGACCTGGACGAGTTCGGCGCTGCTGGTCTCCCGTTGCAGCGGCGCCGCGGCCCGGGGGGGCCCGGGGGGCGGGGGGGGGGGGGCGGTGGGGGGGGTGGGGGGGGGGTTAGGGTGGGGGGGGGGGGGTTTAGAGATGGGG
>NZ_JARWRU010000588.1 GCF_029867845.1 Nocardia farcinica
ACCCCCCGGGCGTCGCCCGGGGCGGGGGGCCCCACCCGGCCGGGGGGGCCCCACCCGGGGGCGGCTAGGGGGGCGTGGGTGGCGCGCGCCACCCGCTTGGTCGGGCGCGCGTCCGGGTCGGGGTCGAGCAGCGCGAGCAGGAAGTCGGTGGCCGGGCCCGCGTTGCGCGGCTGGCTGACCTGCCCGTTGGCGGCGGCGTAGAGCACCGCGAGCGGGTTGGCGCTGGCCCCGTAGGGCGGCTCGCCCTCGAGCGCGTGGAACAGCGTCGCGCCGAGGGAGAACACGTCGGCAGCCGGGGTGGGGTCCGAGCCGCGGGCGACTTCGGGCGCGAGGTAGGCGGCGGTGCCGCAGATCAGGCCGGTCTCGGTGAGGGTGGCGTCGCCCGCGGCGCGGGAGATGCCGAAGTCGGTGATCTTGACCGTGCCGTGATCGTCGAGCAGCACGTTGCCCGGCTTGACGTCGCGGTGCACGATGCCCGCGTTGTGGGCGGCGATCAGCGCGGAGGCGACCTGCTCGCCGATGCGGGCGACCTGGGTCAGCGGCAGGGTGCCCTGGGCGGCGAGCACCGCGGCCAGGCTGCGCGACTGCAGGTATTCCATGACCAGGCAGGGGTCGCCGTCGTGCTCGGTGATGTCGAACACCACGATGGCGTTGGGGTGCTGGAAGCGGGCGGCGTTGCGCGCCTCGCGGATCGCCCGCTGGCGCATGATGTCGCGCTCGGCCTCGGGCAGGCTCGGCTTGATCTGTATCTGCTTGATCGCCACGGAACGTCGCAAGCGCTCGTCGGTGGCACGCCAGACCACGCCTGTGCCGCCGCTACCAATCCGCTCGACCAGGCGGTAATGCTCCGCGATCAACTGACCGGTATCGATGGCGCCTACTCCGAACCTTCTCGAAATCGTGACATCCCACATGTTGACCGCAGGTACGGCCCGCCGACGAGTGTAGCGGGCCGTGGGACTTCGGCACGCGTCAGCCGGTGTCTGCGCGACCGCCGAAAATGGCCCGGCTCCGGCGACGTGGAAGGATAGCCGATCGCTACCGTGGCGCGCGCAGCATCCGGCCCGCCGCGGCCACCGCGGGCGCCGAACTGCCCGCGTCGGCGGCGAACACCGCGAAGGCGAGATCGTCGGCGATTCCGACGAACCAGCCGTGCGCGTGGGTGTCGTCGATGTACTCCGCGGTGCCGGTCTTGCCGAGCACACCGGGAATGTCGGCCAGCTCGGTGGCAGTGCCGCTGGTCACAGTCTCGCGCATCATGGTCCGCAGCTGTGCGGCCACCTCGGCGGGCAACGGTTCGGGCTGCCGGTCGACCACGCCGGGGCGTCCGGCGACCACCGAGGGCAGGGGCGGCGCGCCCGCCGCGACCGAGGCCGCGACCAGCGCCATGCCGAACGGCGATGCGGTCACCGCGCCCTGCCCGATGGCCGCCTCCACCCGGGCGGCGGGCGTCTGCGCGGGCGGCACCGAGCCGGTCACGGTGGTCAGGCCCGGCGTCACGTAGTCCAGACCGAGGCCGAGGCGAGCGGCGGCGGCGGTGAGCCCGTCGGCGGGCAGCCGCACGCCGAGCAGCCCCATGGTGGTGTTGCAGGAGCGCGCGAAGGCGGTGTGCAGCGGCACCTCGCCGAGATCGAAGCCGCCGTCGTTGGGAATGCGCCTGCCCTCGATGGTGGCCACGCCGGGGCAGGGCAGGACGGTGTCGACGGTCGCTTCGCCCGCCTCGATGGCCGCCGAGGCGGTCACGGTCTTGAAGGTCGAGCCGGGCGGATACAGCCCGGTCAGCGCGATCGGTCCCGCGGCGTCGGCCGCGGCGTTCTGCGCGATGGCCACCAGTTCGCCGGTGGACGGACGGATCGCCACGATGGCGGCGGGGTCCGGCAGCGGGGCGAGCGCGTCCTCGGCCGCGCGCTGCAGCCCGGGGTCGAGGGTGGTGACGATGTCGGCGGTCGGCCTCGGCTCCTGCCCCGCGATCCGTTCGGTGCCCTCCGGGGTGCGCACCCGCACCGCCCAGCCCGCGGCCTCGTCGGACTCCTGTTGCCAGAGCTCGGCCAGCCCCGACAGGACCGGTGAGGCCAGCGCCTTGTCCACGGTCAGCAGGCGGGTCTGCGCAGCGAGATCGACCCCGGGGAGCGCGGCCAGCTGTTCCTGGATGGGCGCGATGTCCTCGGCGCGCAGCGTGATGGCGGTGACCGACGCGGCTTTCCCGGTGCCGCCCGTCTCGGCACCGCCTGTCTCAGCACCGCTCTTCTCAGCGATGTCGGCGCGCAGGCTCTCGGCGGTGATGCCCGGCGCGAGCGGGGACAGCAGGGCGGCGACCGCCGCGGTGTCGGCCTCGGCGGAGACGTTCACCAGGGTGACGATCTGCTCGGTCATCAACGTGCCGCCCGCGGCGTCGAGCACCCGGGCGGGCGCGGATCGGGCGAGTCCGAACTCCAGCGTGCCCTTGTCCAGGCCGGGGGCGAGCGTCGCGGGATTCCATCGGATGAGCGGGTCGTCGCCGCCGGTGGTGGTTCCGGTGGTGGTGTAGGTCCATTCGTCGCCCGCCGGGCCGAGCTTCCAGGTGGCGGCGAGGGTGAAGTCGTCGCCGTCGGTCCCGCGCACCTCGTAGTCGACTTCCCCACCCAGTCCGTCGAAGAGCCCGTTCAAGGTGGCCGTGGCCTGTTCCGGATCGTCGGTCAGCGCGGCGGCGGCCGCCACGTCGCCGTCGTCGAGGGCGTCGGCGAACTGTCCCGCGACGGTCTCCGGCTGATCCGGCCCCGAACTACAGGAGGCGAGGGCGAGCACGGGTGCGGCGAACAGGACGGCGAGTTTGCTCCGGTTGGTACGCACCCGGCCGACGGTACTGGAGGCGGACCGGCCCGACGCCGCACTCGACATCGCCAGTTCCGGCCGTTGCATCGTTTTTGCATCGTTTGTGCGGTACTCTTCTCGCCAAGGGACGTCCTCAGGAGGCAAACGATGCGTACGGTGCGCGGCAGAACAGATCGAGTGGTGGTCGTGGGAGCGGGCCTGTCCGGACTCGCGGCGGCGCTGCACCTGGCCGGGCGCGGCCGGGCGGTGGTGGTCGTCGAACGCGACGCGCATCCCGGCGGCCGGGCGGGCAGGCTCGACGTGGACGGCTACCGGCTCGACACCGGCCCGACCGTGCTGACCATGCGCGACATCCTCGACGAGACCTTCGCCGCGGTCGGCGACAGCCTCGACGCCAGGCTCGACCTGCTGCCGCTGCACCCCGCCTACGACGCCCGCTTCGCCGACGGCTCGCGCCTGGCCGTGCACAGCGACGCCGACGCCATGTACGACGAGGTGCGCCGGTTCTCCGGCGTCGCGGAGGCCGAACGCTATCTGCGCCTGCGGGATTGGCTCGGGCAGCTCTACCGGGCCGAGTACGACGGCTTCATCGCGGCCAACTTCGACTCCCCCCTGTCAGCGCTCACTCCTTCGCTCGCCCGGGTCGCCGCGCTGGGCGGCTTCCGCTCGGTCGACGCCAAGATCTCGCAACACCTGCAGGACGAGCGGCTGCGGCGGGTGTTCAGCTTCCAGTCCCTGTACGCGGGCGTCGCCCCGCAGCGCGCCCTCGCCGTCTACGCCGTGATCGCCTACATGGACACCATCGCGGGCGTCTACTTCCCCAAGGGTGGCGTGCGCGCCGTCCCCGACGCCCTGGCCGCCGCCGCGACCGATGCCGGGGTCGAATTCCGCTACAACAGCCCGGTGTCCGAGCTGGAACGCTCGGGCTCCCGCGTCACCGCCGTACGCACCGCCGACGGCGAACGGTTTCCCTGCGATTCGGTGGTCCTCACCACCGAGC